>DASWXS010000535.1:0-6164 GCA_036405375.1 Bacteroidia bacterium | reverse complement strand
TTGTACGGGTTGCTGAGATCCAGGACCTGTGTGTGAAAAATAATAAAGAGCTGGTTGTATATATTTCCATGGCTTTTGGTAATCCATATAATGATGAATGGAGCAGTGATATCGCAATCAAATGGACAGAAAAACTACATTCGATGGGAATTCGCATTATTGCATTGGCAGATACCATTGGTGTTTCTGATCCGGAGAATATAACTTATCTCTTCAAACATCTGATACCTGCATTTAAAGATGTTGAGTTCGGAGCGCACTTACATTCAACCAAAGAAAAAAGCCTGGAGAAGATAAAAGCAACAGCAGAAAGCGGTTGTTTACGCTTTGATTCAGCTATTCATGGATTTGGTGGCTGCCCGATGGCAAAGGATGATCTTACCGGGAATATAGCAACTGAAGATATTGTTTCTTATTTCGATTCTGTATCTAAAGACCTTGGATTAAATAAAGAAGCATTGTTTGCGGCTTACGAAAAAAGCTGGGAGATCTTTAATCATTATCATTAGTTTATGGAGTAAATGGTTTATTAGTTAAATCAATGAACTGAATAAACCATTGAACCATTCAACTTTTTACAAGATGAATATTAAAGAAGCCATATTGGAAGAGCATTCAAAAGCGCAGCGCGACAGGATTGTTAAATACATTGGCACTGACAAAAAGCGCTTTAAAGAATTGCTTGATCTTTTTTTAGGATCAGAATACCGGGTAACGCAGCGTGCAGCCTGGGCAGTTAGCTCCTGTGCGGAGTTGTATCCCGAATTGATAAAACCCTATTTGAATAAACTGGTCGATAACCTGGATCTTCCTGATCAGCATGATGCAGTGAAAAGAAATACGCTTCGTATTTTTCAATTTATGGATGTACCGGAAAAGTCACAAGGAAAATTATATGACATCTCTCTGAGATTTTTACTGTCGATGCATGAACCAATAGCAATCAAGGCTTTTTCTATTACGGTATTACAAAATCTTGCTCTTGTGTATCCCGATCTGCAGCAAGAATTAAAAGTTATTTTTTCTGATCTTGCTAAACACGAAACTTCTCCTGCGGTTGTTCATAGGGCAAAAAAAGCATTGAAAGAATTCAATAAATGAAAAAGGCCGCACCGAATACCCGGGCAGCCTTTTTTTGAGTGGCATTTTTAATTAGTCTTTTGTAAGTATTACTTTTCTTGTTTCTGTTTGATTTTTATTTGAAACAGTTACAAAGTAAACTCCAGCTTCGTACGAACGAAGATCGATCTGGTGATCAGTGTTCGGATTTACTTTTGAAATTTCAATTACCTGTCCCAGGCTATTTACAATTTTAATTGTATTTACTTCGTTAGCATCACCAGTTGTTCTTACTGTAAACATACCTGTTGTTGGATTAGGATAGATAGAGATCGCAGATGTGTATGCCTGGTATTTTTTGATTCCAACTGAAGTTGTAGTACAAATTTCTAATCCCCAGCCATCCAGTGAACCGCCATCCAGGTTAGCTCCATCAGCAATAGTCAAAGTCCATGTTCCGTTAGGATCCTGCCCGTTGAATGCGCTTAAAGGTGTTTGTGGTTGATAGGTTCCCCCACCAACAGGTGGGCAAGGTAATGCACCAGGTGCTGCAGCATCATCAAAATTAACGTCAAAATTATCCTGGTTGTTACAGATGGCACCCCATAATGTTACAGTTGTATTTGCAGGGCTTTTTAATGTAACAGTTAAGTCGTTGATCCATGAATGAGTTCCCACAAGGTCAACAACATTTATATCACTGATCGTTCCGCTGATTGGAATGTTCAATGTAGAGGTAATAGTTGGGGTACCACTTGTAGTAATAGCTACAGGTACATTTGCACTTGCTGTATTTGAACAGGAACTGGTTGTAAATGAAAATGTAGAAGAAAAAGTTCCGGTTCCGCAACTGGAATGTGTATTCACGTGCCAGTAATAAGTGGTAGATGATAATAATCCTGCAGCTACATACGATGTAGTGCTGATATCTGTTACAGAAGTAATGATGTTGGTAAATGCAGCGTCTGTTGCAACTTCAACATCATACAACATCCCGAAACCACTTACTGCTGCCCACGACAAGGTAGCAGAACTCGTAACACCGGTTGCTCCATTTGCCGGTGCAGACAATGTAGTTGCACCCGGATTAGGATTTTGAATATTCATAAATACAGAAGTCGTTTTTGTAACAGATGTCGCAGTTCCGGTAACAACCATTGTATATGTTCCAGCCATAGCTGAGGTTAAGCCGTTGATTGTCATTGTTACCGGTGTTCCGCCGGTAGTAGCAGTTGTAGGATTAAATGTAACGCTTGTACCTGCCGGATTTCCGGTAGCAGAGAATGTAGTTGTCTCATTAAATGAAAAGAACGTGTTATAAGTAAGATCATAAGCAGCTGTCAGGGGTGGGCAATAAGTTTGACTAAGACTATCTGTATTGATAGCAAACTCTGCCGGAACAATAGTAATGGCCGCGTTATTAAGATCGAAGAAAATATTGTTTGCACCACGGATCATCAAACGACCGGTTGTTGTTGTAATACCTGCCGGAACCTGTACAGTTGCACTTCCATTGTTTGGGATGTTGGATGCAAGTGTATACGGATAAGTATAACCGCCATCAACTGATAAATATATATTTACGTTAGCTGCGTTTACAGGAGCTGCATTTGTTCCTGCTACGTTCCATGTTACGTATTGAGAAGTTCCCGATCCCCAAGTTGTTGCAGTTCCCTGTGAAGTAACAGTAAATGGCCCTGAAGCTCCATCAACAGTAACTGTCATAAGATCTGCTGCTGTTTGACCTCCATTCACATCGTTATCGCGGACAATGAAGGAAAAGTTCATAGTACGTGCAACCGATGGAGTAACTTCCCATGTGTTTGATAAGTTGTTTGCAATACACGTTGCTAAATTTGGCATATAGCGGTTCGGAGATGTTGTTGGAGGTATAGCCCTGTACAAGGGTCCCACAGCGTAAGTCGATTGCGGCGCTGCATTGCCCGGCGATTGGGTAGGATCGTTCTGGCTCCAGTTGTAAGTTAATGATGCGGTTCCATCAGGATCGGTACCAGTTCCTTCCAGTATGTATGCAGTACTTTTTGGGATAATATAATTTGATCCTGCATTTGCTGTGGGAGGCAGATTAGTTAATGCAGTGATCTGTGCACAGGTACTGTTCCCGGTTTTTATGTTGTTTGAGATATCGCGGATGTTTACAAAATTAAAATCATCGTGACTGTTATTCTGAACATTGCTTCCACAAATTCCTGCATATCCCATAATAGAGCTTCCACTTGCAGGCTCCACCTCCGTTGTTCCGTTACCACTTCTGCTGCAAGTATTCATTACATGGTAGCCGCCGAATTGATGCCCCATTTCATGGGCTACGTAATCTATATCGAAAGGATCACCGGTTGGATTGCTGCTCCCGGTATAGCCCCTGCCTTTATGTGTAGCATTTTGTGAAGTACTGACACAAACGCAGCTTAAGCATCCTGCATTGCCTCCACCGGAAGTGTTAAAGTTATGCCCGATGTCGTAATTAGCAACGCCGATGATTGAATCCAGGACCCTGGCTGTTTTGGTATTATATTCTCCACTCCATGGATCAGCTGCGGTGCTTCCGTAGAAAATAACATCGTCATTGTTCGGAATAAATTCTAATGTAATTGCAAGATCACGTTCATAAACACTATTAACCCTGTTTATGGTAATCGTCATCTGTGCCTGTATGTTTGCCACCTGGTTGCTGCCGCCTGCAAAAATGTTTCCATATTCTGCGTTGCATGATTGAGCCAGGCGGTATTTTCGTAATTTACTGTCGTCGATTTGAAGAACTGTATTAGACGAATTTGTTTTTAGAGACGCAAGCTCAATATTATCATCCAGCAAACACTCAAAAGTTTGCGGAGTTCCGTTAAGTGATGCTTTATTGTATACAATATAATTCTGAATATCGGAGGTAAACGGATCGATAAAATTGGAGCTTGTTTTTCCTGACAAAGTCATGGTATGTAAGCCAAACTGTGTTACGCTGAAGCGCATGGTAGCAGTTGGATCATCAACACCCTGTGCAGCATAGGTTTTTATCATCGGGTATTTAGCTGTCAGGTCAGGATGCATGATTGGTGATTCCATAACGCGAAACTTTTCGAAAGTTCCTGATGCAGTAGGGAAACTCATTATAAGAGTAGATTGGCCATTGAACTGTCCTCTTACAGGAGCGTTTACAAGCGCGCTTTTAAAGGCAGCAAGATCAAGTTTAAAATAATTGGCTTCAGAAGGAAAAGAATTACGTCTCGCTTTTGGAAGATCGCTGAGATCCTTTTCTGTTGTTTTTGTCCAGAATTTCTCTGTTTTATCCTGTGCACTTATTGCAAAAGAAAGGATCATGAAAGATCCAAGCAACAATCGTAAATTAATCTTCATGGTTCTTGTGTTAAATGATGAAGACAATAATATAGCATTCAGATCAAAATTACAAGAAAACAGCTGGTAAATGCGGAAGCAAATTAGGTTTGGGTTTCGGTTTGTTTTTAGCCGTTAAAGATCTTTAATCGCCCTATCGTTTTACCCTTCCTGATTCGTATGGCGTGCCATGTGCTTGGAATGTCGCATTGGAATTCGGGTAAAATTAAAGTAATCAAAAGAATGTCGAGTTGCACGATCAATCCATACCAAAAAGTTACTGCAAATGTTATATCTGCATGTCCATCCAAAATAACGTCGATGAGTGTAATGAGTATGCTGATTGCCCAGAATTTTGAAAGAATGGAGTGGAAGGAAATATTGTTTTTGAATTTTACTTTCCCGATCAGCCATGTCATCAGTTCAGTAACAAGCAAAATGCTTAATCCTAACCAATGTTGAAAAAGGAATAAAGGATGTAGAAATAAAGTGACAAACAGGGCAGTTATCCAAAACAACCTATCGATCTTTGTATCGAGCTGGCGAAGATGAGTGGTAGAAATATGGAGATAGCGAGCAATAATACCATCGAATATATCGGTGACGAGGCCAATTACCAATAGTGTACAAATTGCGGATTCAACTCCTTTTGGCTTTGCAATTCCTAATGTCAGGATTATCCAGGCGATCACTAACCTTGAGTAGATCAGTAATTCAGGGATATTGTTTTTGAAATTTTTCATGTTTGTATTTTAGCGTTGAACAATTTTTTTGTTGCATTTATCTAGTATGAGGGATCTGTTCTCAAAACGAACAAGACAATTTTTAACACTGTCGCGGTGGCACCAGTAGTATTTTTTTGGAAGCCATATTCCGCAGCATTTTCTTTTTAGTTCATAGCCATAATACCATGGGCCTACCCAATCCTGTTTTGCTACTAATTTGAGCTTGTAGTTATCGAACCTGTACTGTTCAACAGTTTTTTTAACAGGATGGGAGGCTGCGATTGCAAACGCGATCTTACACGATGAGAAACAAAACGGTGCAAAACAAATCATAGTCGTAAAGAGGCGCTTCATGGCTTGGGTTGGCTAGTGATAAACGTTAGTTCTTAAAATATATAATCTGCTACAAATGTTCTGTAACCCTGGTGAGTACTTTCTTTGAGACAGGGTTTGATGCGATTGAAATTGTTTTTAGATAAATTGATTGCACATGTTGTAATGGTTACCAGCAAGCCTGCAATAACTATTTTCTTAATTGTTTTCATGTCTTTAATTTTTTAAATGATTGTGATTTTATTTTTTAATTCTCGAGTTAAATCCAAATGATGCACCTGCTCTCCAACCGTCTCTCCCGGGGATGAAGAACATGTTTACCGGAATATTTAAGCGGCCCGATTTAAATGTTCTACCGAAAGCAAACACAAACGAGCTTTGCAGTTTCATATCTCCGCGGCTATCAATTCGTTCAATAACCGGGTATGGATTAGCCACATTTACATTGGCAGAATCAGAAGTCCATGTGTTTTCCAATTGCCATTTATTATCTGCGTCGTAATATCCTTTTGATTTGGTAACTAAGCTAAATGAAGGACCAAACGCAAATTCCCAACCATTCACATTACTTCTTACTCCATGCATCAATGTGAAACTTGGAATAAAATAACCCTGGTCCAATCCGGTGATCATAGGAAGAAATTCAAATAGTGCCTGAACCTTTCCTTCGTTCAAATATTGTTTTTCGAACTGGTA
>DASWXS010000534.1:0-2878 GCA_036405375.1 Bacteroidia bacterium | reverse complement strand
TGACAAAATACTTCTCGTCAGCAAAAAACTCCGCAAAATCATTGTATACGTATCCGAGTTCTTTCGGGATAATGATCCGAATATCATTCAACTGGGCTTTTAAACCTGAGAAAAGGAGGATAAGGCCAAGAATAAGACCTGATTTTTTAGTAAAGCGTAGTTTCATTTTTCGAGCAAAAGTGAAATGTAAATGTAACGATTTTACCGTGCAAAATCACTTAATAAAATGGGCTCAAAAACCTCAAAAAAGACCGATTTTTCTATTTCACAAATCAAAATATCGTTTATATTTGTGGGGTTAGGTAAATTGTAATTTTTATTGAAGGAAATGAGTAACGAGGCGCAAAAAACAAAGAGCGGATTGAGTTTTGATGAGTTTAAAAAGATCGTTCTGAATGATTTCAGGCTGATCAACGAAAGCCGTCAAACCAGTTTATTGGGAAGAAAAGAAGTACTGACCGGAAAAGCAAAATTCGGGATCTTCGGAGATGGTAAAGAGCTGGCCCAGATCGCCATGTCGAAAGTATTTAAAGATGGTGACTTCCGCAGCGGATATTACCGCGATCAAACATTTATGTTTTCCATAGGTTCGCTTACCATTCAGGAATGGTTTTCTGGTTTGTATGCCAATACTAACCACGAAGAAGAGCCTATGAGTGCAGGCCGTCAAATGGGTGGGCACTTCGGTACACATAGTTTGAATGCTGACGGAACCTGGAAAGAATTAAGCAAACAAAAAAATTCATCTGCTGATATTTCACCGACTGCCGGGCAAATGCCTCGTTTGTTAGGACTAGCCTACGCATCTCACTTTTACAAAATAAATAAAGATCTTCATAACGATCATTTCGCTAAGTTTTCCAACAAAGGAAATGAAATTGCTTTCGGTACCATTGGTGACGCAAGTACTTCCGAAGGATTATTCTGGGAAACCATCAATGCTGCAGGTGTGTTGCAGGTGCCAATGCTGATGAGTGTTTGGGACGACGGGCACGGTATTTCTGTTCCAAAAAAATACCAGACAACCAAAGAAAGTATTTCCGAAATATTGAAAGGCTTCCAGCGCGATGCGGGTGGAAAAGGCTTTGAGATCTTTAAAACAAAAGGCTGGGATTATGCCCATCTTTGTGAAACATATGAAAAGGCAGCTAAGGTTTGCCGCGAAGAACATGTTCCTGTGTTGGTACACGTGGAAGAAGTAACTCAACCGCAAGGTCATAGTACTTCCGGTTCACACGAGCGGTATAAATCAAAAGAACGCTTACAATGGGAACTTGATTTCGACTGTGTAAAGAAAATGCGTGAATTCATTCTGGAAAATGCCATTGCAACAGCAGAGGAATTGGACAAAATGGAAGAAGATGCGAAAAAAGTTGTTCGCGATGCAAAATCGGCAGCATGGGCTTCTGTAAGCGGCGCTATCAAAAACGAATTAAGTGAAGCACTTGCGTTATTGGATGAGCTGGCTGCATCTTCAGACGCACAGGCATTTGTTCAGAAAGTGAGAACTGATCTTGCATCTTCAATTGAACCAATAAGAAAAGATATTCATATTGCCGTAAAGAAAGCATTGCGTTTAACCCGCAATGAGGACAACGCAGCAAGAACAAAATTAAGTAACTGGCTGCAGGCCTCACGTGAAGCAAACTTCGACCGTTACAGCTCTTATTTATATTCACAATCTTCACAAACAATTTCTAACATTGCCCCTGTTGCGGTAAGCTACGACAGTGAAGTAAAACAATGTGATGGCCGTGAAGTATTACGTGATAACTTTGACCAGATCCTTGCAAAATATCCTGAATCATTGATATTCGGTGAAGACTCCGGTAAGATCGGTGGTGTGAACCAGGGACTCGAAGGCTTACAGGCTAAGTATGGAGAGCACAGAGTGTTTGATACAGGAATTCGCGAAGCCACTATCATGGGTCAGGCAATTGGTTTAGCGATGCGTGGTTTACGCCCAATAGCAGAGATTCAGTACCTCGATTACCTGTTGTATGCTTTGCAAATTATGAGCGACGACCTCGCTACGGTGCAATGGAGAACAAAAGGAAAGCAAAAAGCTCCTGTTACTATCCGTACAAGAGGGCATCGCCTGGAAGGTGTTTGGCACAGTGGTTCACCTATGGGAATGATTGTGCATGCTTGTCGTGGTATACATGTTTGCGTTCCACGTAACATGACCCAGGCAGCAGGTTTTTATAATACTTTACTAAAAGCTGATGAGCCCGCATTGGTTGTTGAACCATTGAACGCTTATCGTTTGAAAGAAAGAGTTCCTGCCAACTTCGGCGAATTCTGTGTGCCATTAGGTATTCCTGAAGTATTAAATGAAGGAAGTGATATAACTATTGTTACTTACGGATCAAGCGTTCGTGTTGCACAGGACGCAATAAAAATGTTGAATGAAGTAGGTATCAGTGTTGAACTGATAGATGTTCAGACCTTGCTTCCATTCGACATCAATCATTCTATCGTTGAGTCTATCAAAAAAACAAACCGTGTTCTGTTCCTGGATGAAGATGTACCAGGAGGAGCAAGCGCGTATATGATGCAAAAAGTTGTTGAAGAACAAGGTGCATATCAATACCTTGACTCGGCTCCTTTAACCCTTGCTGCGCGTGAGCACCGCCCTGCATACGGAAGCGATGGAGACTATTTCAGTAAACCAAATCCGGATGATGTTTTTGATTTGGTATATAATTTGATTAGTGAGGCAGAACCAACAAAATATCCAAAGATTTATTAACTTTGTTATTAATATGAAAAAACTATTTTTACTTGCTATCCTGCTTACCGCAGCCCCACTTATTTCTACCGCACAGGAAGAAGAGGAAGATCCCAAGAAAATGATCAGGGAGGTTATTTCCCTGGA
>DASWXS010000533.1:0-3636 GCA_036405375.1 Bacteroidia bacterium | reverse complement strand
ATCATATAACCTCACACATAACTATGATTATCTAATTTCTTTTTTTAAAAGCGCGGGGCTTGTAGAAGAAAAACTTAATATTCTCCAGAAAGAAACATCGACCTGGGAAAAAGAAAAAGAGATCATAGATAGCATTGTCATTCTTTCCGAAGAACGTTTCGAACTCATGAAAAAGCAACTATTCATGGATGACGAAAAGAATGTGACCAATGAACTGAATGTGATTTCCAATAAGCTAAAGAAAACACAGGACCAAAAAAAAATTACTGAAGCACCTAAAAAGGACACTACAGCTCCCGAAAAAACTACTTTCTTTAACCGTTTATTTGGTAAGAAGAAAAAAAGCAAAACACCGGAAACAGAAATAGTAAGTAACCCTGGAAAAACACAGGCGCAAATAGACAGTATTGCTGACGAAATTGCTTTCACCGTTCAATATGTAAAAGACAGGCAGTTCAGAAAAATACAAAACCGCCAGGAAACGGAGCTCGAAAGTGAAACGAAATCAAAAGCGCTTGCCGATAAGATCCACATCTTTTACCTCGAGCTCGAAAAAGGAGAAAAAAAGCTGGCGCAGGAAAAAATCACACTTACACAAAAAAAAGTGAATGACACCCGAAACCTGGCCATTGTAGTATCTGTTATCATTTCTATTCTTCTTTTATTGGTTACCTGGTTCATTGTTTTTTATTCCCGTAAAAAAGCCGAATATGAAAGCGCGCTTTTAAAAGCCAAGCAGGAAGCAGAAGATTTGGCCAAAACAAAAGAAATGTTCCTGGCTAATATGAGCCATGAAATTAAGACCCCCTTAAACGCAATTTACGGTTTTACTGACCAGGTTCTACGTACTCCTCTTTCACCTGATCAAAAGGACCAATTGAATGTAGTAAAACGCTCTACCACACATTTGATCAACCTGATTACTGACATTCTCAATTACTCAAAAATTCAATCAGGGCGCATGAACCTGGAAACAACGGATTTTCAATTGAAAGAAGAATTGGCGGAAATAGAAATGTTATTTAAACCTATTGCGCAGAAAAAAAATATCTTGCTTATCATTGAGATCTCGCACACGCTTCCAAAATATATCCAGGGAGATCTTACGAAGTTTAAACAGATCCTGATGAATATTATTGGTAATGCAATAAAATTTACAGAAAGAGGTCATGTAAAAATAGTAATTGAGAAAGACGAGTTCTCTAAAAAAAATCAGGATACTCTGGCACTTACGGTTAGTGATACTGGTATTGGAATTCCGGCAGATAAAATCAGCAACCTGTTTAATGAATATGAACAGGCTCACCCCGGTTTATCACAAAAATACGGAGGAACGGGCCTTGGCCTCGTGATTACAAAAAAGCTGGTAGAGTTGATGGGCGGAAGCATTCGCCTCGAAAGTGAAGAAACGAAAGGAACACAGGCTTTTATCTCTATACCATTTAAAGAAGGAAAAGAGCCTAAACACAGTTCCAAAAATGGACATGTGCTTAACACAGAAAGTTTGCAATCTAAAAAAGTACTCATTGCAGATGATGAAGAGTATAACAGATTGCTGCTCAAAACTATTCTATCTAAATATAAGATCCATGTTATTGAAGCAGCCGACGGAGCAGAAGCTGTTAAGCTGATTAAAAGCACACCTATTGACCTGGTGTTAATGGATTTGAATATGCCTATAAAAAATGGTATTGAAGCCTGTAAGGAAATAAGAAAAATTCCGGGAATGGATAAAGATCATTTGTCCATACTGGTTTCTTCCGCGGTGCAGAACGATGAAAAAGCCGAAGAATTAAAGAGCGCAGGCTTTAATGGTTCATTATTCAAACCATTTACAGAAGAAGAGCTAATAACCAAGCTCCTTCATTTCACCAATACGTCACCGCTTCACATGGACTTTAGCATCAAAGTCACAAACCCACCTAATGCAAACATCAAGAAAAAACTGAGCTTTGATAATATCGAATCTATTGCAAATGGCGACGAGCAATTTAAAAAAGAAATGATCCAGATCTTTCACAAGTCGATCAACCAGGGAATAGAACAGTTGGCAGAAGCATGCAAGCTGCATTTGTGGAAGGAAGTTTCTGATATCGCTCATAAAATGATGCCACCATGTAAACATTTCGAAGCAGACGAATTATACAATATATTGGCATTTTTCGAAACCATTACTGAACAAGGAGATGGTGAGCCCATTGTTCATCATAAACTGCAGCAGCTAAAAGAAGAGCTTGCTACGATAAATGATGAATTGAGAATATATTTGTAACTTTAACCATCGAACACTACTTAAGTATGGCGCAGAAGGCATTTACGGTTTTTGTACTGGAAGATGATGAATGGTACAATAAACTATTAGTTCATAGTATTTCTCTTAACCCGGAATTTGAAGTAAAAAACTTCTTTTCTGCGGACACATTTTTTAAATCATTACACGAAAAACCGCAGGTTGTTACCCTTGACTATCGTCTGCCTGACACCAACGGGGAAAAAGTATTAGAAAGAATTAAAGCAGAAAGCCCCGAGACGGAAGTAATCATTATTTCGGAGCAGGAAAATATTGAAACAGCCGTAAACCTGCTGAAGAATGGCGCTTACGATTACCTGGTAAAAGAAAAAAATATCCGTGATCGTTTACTGGCTACTATCAATAACATCAGTAAAAATGCAAACTTAAAAAAACGCATTACTGTTTTAGAAAAGGAACTGCAAAAGAAACATGATTTCTCAACCGGTATCATCGGGTCCAGTGATACTATGCAAACTGTCCTGGGATTATTGGAAAAAGCGATTGCTACTACCATTACCACAACAATAACCGGTGAAACAGGAACAGGAAAAGAAGTAGTTGCAAAGGCAATCCACTACAACTCTTCACGTAAAAACAAACCATTCGTAGCTGTAAACGTAGCTGCCATTCCATCCGAGCTGATCGAAAGTGAACTGTTCGGGCATGAAAAAGGAGCTTTTACAGGGGCCATTACTCGCAGGATTGGAAAATTTGAAGAAGCAAATGGTGGTACACTATTTCTTGACGAAATAGGCGAAATGGAAATTACCATGCAGGCAAAATTATTGCGCGCCTTGCAGGAAAAAGAAATTGTACGCATCGGGAGCAATACACCCGTAAAAACAGATTGCAGGATTATTGTTGCCACACACCGTAACCTGAAAGAAGAAATCAAAAAAAATAAATTCCGCGAGGACTTATATTACCGTTTGTATGGTTTAATGATAGAGCTCCCGCCACTTCGCGAACGTGGAAAAGACTGCCTTATTCTTGCCAAACATTTTATTGACGCTTTCTGTAAAGAAAATGGGATGCAACCGAAAGAGTTGGCCGAAGATGCACAACGAAAGCTCCTTGCTTATCACTTCCCGGGCAATGTACGCGAATTAAAATCAACAGTAGAATTAGCGGTTGTAATGAGCAATTCAAATACTATAACTGCAGATAATATTAATCTTTCTTCTTCCGATACCTTATCAGAAGTTACCGCAGAAGAAATGACCATGCGCGAATACGAGTTAAAAATTGTAAAAACCTATTTGAAGAAATACGATGACAATATGAAACTCGTAGCAGAAAAACTGGATATCGGGCTTTCCACACTTTACCGCATGCTGAAAGAA
>DASWXS010000532.1:0-4139 GCA_036405375.1 Bacteroidia bacterium | reverse complement strand
GATCACATAAATTTTTGTCCCGGGTTTAAATATTCCCGGTTTTTCTTTGCTTTATGAATCCCTGTATATAGTAGTATCTCCAGCGTTTTGCAGCCTGGGCGTTCTGGAATTCAAGCACGGGATAATTATCCGTAATAATTGATCCTTTTTCTATAAGTACTTTTTCTTTCAATTCGTTCTCTACCTCGAACGAAGCTGTTTTTGAAGCTACAACCAGGAAGTTCCTGTAATCTTCCGGCAAATCCGCTCCGTCAACACCTATTTTATAATTTAAGCCGCTGTGCTGTATGGTTCTTAAAAGCGAAAGGTTTCCGAGGCCTGTGGGAGGCTGAATATAGCCATAAGTATTAAAAATCATCAGTGCATTGTCGCTCATCATAGTTTTCATTTTGCCTATTGCCTCAGCACTCAGTACATGAGAAGGTGTTACTTCTCCATTAAACAGGTCCACTAAAATAAGATCGTACTGATCATTTAAACTTCCCATCCCATGGCGTGCATCATCGTTGATCACTTTAACCTTTGGAGAAAGCCCGAAGTATTCATGTGCTACATTAATGATACGTTCATCGAGTTCAATTACGGTTACATCAAATCCTTTTTTTTGTAACACGTTAGCCGCAATTCCTCCACCCAGTCCAAGTATCAATGCTTTTGGATTACTTTTATGAATTTGAGAAGAGAGCTTTTCAATTTTGTCGATATAAAGCAGATACGATTTATTGGAGTCGCATTCAATCCATGTTTGAATAATATTGTTGATCAACAGCATCCGGTGCTTTTCGTTCAGCTGTAATGAATCCATATTCCAGTTGGTTTCCATCACTTCCAGCTTCCCCAGCATGCCTTCGCTTTTGTACAGAATTCCCTTTTCGGGTATACTTTCTTTAATGATATTCAATACCGAAGCACCACCTAAAAACAGGAAAACGATAATGAAAGTTTTGTTCTTTTGTTTAAAGAAATAAAACACACTGAATAATAGAAGAATGCTTCCAAAAACAAAAAGCGGTAGTGTTAATCCGAATTTCGGGATCAGGTAAAAGCCCGTCAAAAAAGTAGCAAGTATTCCTCCAACCGTTGAAATAGCATACACTTCGCCGGCACGTTTCCCACTTTCAGTTGTACCCGTCGACATAAGCTGCACAATTAACGGAGAAACCATTCCCATACAAAATACAGGTGGGATGAGGATCGCACAGGAACAAATGACAACTGCAATTAGTAAGGAAGTTTTAAAAGCGAGTGGTGTTATAAACTGGGTGATCAATGGCATCAGCAGCATGAACATCCCTGCAAAGAACAGCGTTGAAAATAATGCTTTTTTGTTGTTTTCTTTCTGGGAAAGCCGCCCGCCAAAAAAATAACCTCCTGCCAGGCCTCCCAATGTCATAGCCATTACCGAACTCCATACATATAAAGAAGAACCAAATAGTGGCGCAAGAAATTTTGCCCCGATGATTTCGGTAGCCATAACTGCACCGCCTTCAAAAAAACTGATTGTATATAGAAGTTTGCGGTTGTTCATTAACTTAAATGATACTGGCTGAGGCCATCGATAGGTTCTTTAAGAATTTTGCCAATTTTAATGCCCCGTTGTTCTGCCACATTTTTCAGCTGTGGCGCAAAATGATGTGAGATGGATCCAACAAAACTTACATCGTATGATTTGTAATCTTTGTATTTTTCTATTTGTTGCTCAAAAAAATCATGGAAACATTTTTCTACGATCTTTTTTACCTGCGGATGGTCCACGTAGGCATGAGCGAGCTTTGCAAAGCTGGCCAGGTACCGGTTTGGTAATGGCCGCTTGTACACATTGTTGAGGATGATCTCGCGCTGGATTCCCTGTTGCTCAACTGCTTTTCTTAATTCCTCGTCAATTTCTCCATTGGCGTATGACTGAACCAGCGCTTTTCCAATGTATGCCCCGCTCCCGAAATCGCCAAACATATATCCCCAGGATGGAATATTTTCGACTACCTGTTTACCATCATAAACACAGCTGTTGGAGCCGGTACCAAGGATACAGGCAATACCTTTTTCTTTTCCCAGCAAGGCACGTGCAGAGGCCAACAGATCGTGGTGAACATTTACATTTGCTTTCGGAAAGCAGTGTTTTATAGCGCTTTCCACGATCTCGCATTTTTCAGGCTCTGAGCATCCTGCGCCATAATAATGAATTTCTCCTGCATCTATCATAGCTGCGGGAGGTATATTAGGTAAAAGCTGAATATAAATGATCTGTTCGATGTCTTCTTTCGATTGAAAGTAGGGATTGATTCCTTCTGTGGAAATATCCGAAAATTCATTATTCCCCTTTGCTATCCGCCATGTTGTTTTTGTACTACCGCTATCCGCAATAATCATAAGGAATTTGTTAAGTTTGTACCCGATAAATTTACTGTTTTTTTTGGTATTTAAGTATGAAGAAGGTATTAATGGTTTGCCTGGGTAATATATGCCGGTCGCCGGTTGCAGAAGGTGTATTAAGACATATCGCAAATGAAAAAGGCGTTAAAGTTACTGTAGATTCGGCAGGAACGGCTAATTACCATGTGGGTGAATCGCCCGACAAACGCTCAGTAGCCAATGCAAAAAAGAATGGTGTAGATATCAGCATGCTCAGGGGCAGGCAATTCGGTACGAAAGATTTTGAAGAATTCGACCATATTTACGTGATGGATCAAAGTAATCTAACGAATGTATTGGCACTTGCAAAAACGGAAGAACACAGAAAAAAAGTAGACCTGTTGTTAAATACCATTCATCCCAATAAAAATATGCCTGTTCCTGATCCTTATTATGGAACAGAAAAAGATTTTGATAAAGTGTTTGAACTGGTGCACCAGGCCTGCAATGAATTAACCGAACGATTAAAATAAAATCATGAACAGAAGCGAATTAATAAACCAGGTCAAAACAAAGAAATCTTTTTTGTGCGTTGGACTGGACCCGGATATAACAAAGTTGCCTAAACATTTATTGCAGGCCGAAGATCCGATATTTGAATTCAATAAAGCAATTATTGATGCTACTCATAAGTATTGTGTTTCTTATAAACCCAACATGGCTTTTTATGAAGCGCATGGCCTGGAAGGATGGAAGAGCCTCGATAAAACCATTCAGTACCTGAACACAAACTATTCAAATCATTTTACCATAGCGGATGCAAAACGCGGCGATATTGGCAATACCAGCGCCATGTACGCGAAAGCCTTCCTGGAGAAAATGAATTTCGATTCGATCACCGTTGCTCCGTATATGGGAAGCGATTCGGTTAAACCGTTCCTGACGATAAAAGACAAATGGGTGATCCTGCTTGCGCTTACGTCTAATGAAGGTGCTTTGGATTTCCAGTTTTTAACTACTGATCACAAAAAAATATTTGAGGCGGTGCTGGAAACCTCTAAAAACTGGGGAAATGAAGGAAATATGATGTACGTAGTAGGGGCAACAAAGGCAGAATCACTTACCGATATCCGCAAATGGATCCCGGATCATTTTCTGCTGGTGCCCGGGGTAGGCGCGCAGGGCGGAAGTTTGCAGGAAGTATGTAAATACGGATTTACAAAAGATTGCGGTTTGCTTATCAATGCATCACGTTCCATTTTATATGCTTCTTCGGGCGAAGACTTTGCGGAAAAGGCAGGCGAAGAAGCTAAGAGAATGCAGCAGGAAATGCAGGCTATAATGGAACAACTGAATTTTTCGTAAAAGGTTAATAAGTAGTGGTTTTTTTGAGGAATTTCCAGCCTCTTAAACTGTATATTTATTCTTTGAAATGGAGCGGATATGCTGAAACAGTTAAGCATTAAAAACTATGCCTTGATAGAGGAAAGCGTGATTAACTTTCCGAAAGGATTAACAGTTATCACCGGCGAAACAGGAGCCGGTAAATCAATTTTACTTGGAGCTTTAGGACTTGTACTTGGAAACAGGGCAGAGGCAGATGTATTAAGTGATAAATCAAAAAAATGTATTGTAGAAGGAACCTTTGATATCAGCAATTATCACCTCGAAGATTTTTTTACTGCCAACGATATTGATTTCGAAAAAGAAACCACCTTGCGCCGTGAGATTAACCCGGAAGGAAAATCGAGGGCATTTATCAACGATAGCCCGGCAAATTTAAGTGT
>DASWXS010000531.1:0-4769 GCA_036405375.1 Bacteroidia bacterium | reverse complement strand
AAATGAGCAAGGCGCTTTTTGTGGTGTATGTACAAAAAATGTAATTGATTTCAGCAAAAAGAGTATTGAGGAAATAAAGGCTTTTTTCGCAAAACCCTCCAAAGGTAAACTCTGCGGTAGATTTACTGATGACCAATTGGTGGAACTGAATGCAGAGTCGTTTGTGGAGCGTTTTTTGGGATTCAGGTTAACCCGTAAAATAGCGACTTTAACAGCTCTTGCTTTCGTTGCCCTGGTAATGACTTCCAGCCCGGCTACTGCGCAGAGCAATTCGCATATTAAAATGGGAAAGATGAAGCCGCCGGTTACTCAAACCGTTACCCCGGTAAAAATGGGTGAGACTGTTGCGGATACAACCAAAACAATAAAAAATCCGGAAACTGTTAAAGGAGAAGTTTCGCCAACTTGTACTGATCCAAAAAAGAAACCTAAACAAAAGAATAAAAGTAAAACCAAATCTACTGCGAAAAAGCCAGAAGAACCAAAACCTCATATGATGGGCGATGTAGATATAAATTACGATCCCAATGCAAAATAAGTTGTAGTAAATGCCGGATTGATTTCCGGGATTTAATTAAGTATCTTTGTCCGTATGCAACTATTTATCGGGCACCCTGTATCTGAAACCGAGGCTTTTTTATCAGAAGAAGAATCGTGGCATTGTATAAAAGTGCTCAGGCATAAGACTGGTGATGAGATAGCTATGATAGATGGGAAAGGTGGTTTTTATAAAACTACAATTGCAGAAGCCAATCCCAAAAAATGTGTAGTAACCATACGTTCAAAAGAATTTTCTGAGCCCTCAAGAAAATACAAACTTCATATTGCCATTGCACCAACTAAAAATATTGAACGGATCGAATGGTTTGTTGAAAAGGCTGTGGAAATAGGTGTTGATGAATTCAGCTTTATCATTTGCAAAAATTCGGAACGTAAAGTCATTAAGATAGAACGTATTCATAAAATCGTTGAGAGCGCCGTTAAACAATCGCTGCAACGATACCTGCCCAAAATAAATGACGCGATTGATTTTTCCGCATTCTTAAAACGGGATCATTCAGAATACAAACACATAGCCCATTGCCAGACAGCAGGTTTACCAGTCTATACAAAACAATTTAATGCCCCTGGTTCGCATTTGGTTTTAATAGGTCCTGAAGGTGATTTCACTATCAATGAAGTAAAGGCAGCAAAAGAAGCGGGGTTTAACGAAGTAAGTTTGGGAGATAACAGGTTGAGAACGGAAACTGCTGCGCTTTTCGCATGTAATTCATTTGCAGTGTTGCAAAACCTGTGACTATTTTATCATGTTGTTGATCTTTTCCGAAATCTCTTTAGGATAATAGCCAGGCCCACAGATGTGGCACTTTTTTATCTCATAAAATTCTTTTTTCTCGTTGGCAGTGTCAAATAATTTTTGTCCCATATAAAACGGGATCGTTTCATCTTCGGTGCTGTGAATGATCAATACTGGTTTCTTATATTCTTTAAGTGAACGTTTGGCATTGTAACCATCTTTAGTGAACATTCGTCCTATAAAAGCCATGTGTAATGCTTTTTTCATGGTGTAAGCTGCAATATCCTTGTGTGAAGAAAATGCTCCTTCAATTACCAAACCGTCGATCATGTCCTGCTTTTTTGCGGCAACTGTAGCTGATGCATGACCTCCAAGAGATTGCCCGTAAAGAACCAGTTTGGTGTTTTTTACATCTTCTCTTGATCTTACATAATCAACTGCGGATAATGCATCCGTAAGTACATTTTTTTTTGTAGCTTTTCCTTCCGAAAACCCAAAGCCGCTGTAGTCGAATACAAATACCTGGTAATTGTATTCAATAAGCGGAGTCATTGCCTGGTATTGATACAAAAGATTTCCTGCGTTTCCATGAATATGTAGTAATGTTGTAGTAGGACTGGAGTTTTTAGGTTTGACCATCCAGCCATTTAGCTTGTGGCCGTTTGAGCTGGTAAAGACAACGCTTTCAATAGTGTAATTGGTTTGTATGGTATCTTGTTTATTATGCAGAAAGGTTGGCTGGTAGCTGGGACCTGAATAGTAAATGTAAACTGTGTCTTTACTTTCCCTGTTGATCTTTCTTAACTTTGTTGTGTTGGCAGGTATTTTATAGGGTGCAAGAAACATTTTGTTGAAGCTACAGGAAGTTGCTAAAACAAGGATTAAACAAAATGTAAAAAGCTGCTTCATTAAAAATGCGGATAAAAAAAATGCGGCTGTTAACCGCATTTCTTGTTCTTATAATTCGTAATTAGTTATTGAGCATTACAGGCATTACAAGCATCAGTACATCTTCTGCCGGTGTTTCCTTTTTCGCAGGTGTAATGATACCAGCTCGGTTAGGAGCGCTCATTTCAATATTGATCTCATCACTTTCAATGTTGGTTAACATATCAAGGAGAAATTTAGAGTTAAATCCTATTTCAATATCTTCACCTACGTAAGTACAGGTTAAACGCTCGTGTGCTTCGTTTGCGAAATCAATATCTTCCGCGCTGATGTTTAACTGGCTTCCGGCAATTTTAAAACGTACCTGGTGAGTAGCTTTGTTTGAATAAATACTCACACGTTTCAGGGCGCCAATCAAAGAGCTTCTGTCGATAGTAAGTTTGTTTGGATTTACTTTAGGAATTACCGCATCATAGTTGGGGTATTTTCCATCAATCAGACGGCATACCAAAGTAGTATTGCCAAATGTGAATGATGCATTGGTTTTGTTGAATTCTACATTAACTGCATCATCAACGCCTGCCATTAAGTTCTTTAAAAGATTCAACGGCTTTTTTGGAAGGATAAATGAAGAAGCCGAAGCTGCCTTAGCATCTGTTCTTTTGTATTTAACCAGTTTGTGAGCATCCGTAGCAACAAACAATGTTTCTGCTTCAGAGAACTGGCAGAATACACCGCTCATTACCGGTCTCAGGTCATCATTACCGGTTGCAAAAAGCGTTTTATTGATTGCAGTTGCAACTATATCTGTTTTGATAGCAATAGAAGCAGCTCCTTCCAGTTTTGGCACACGAGGAAACTCATCTCCATTGTGACCGGTTAGTTTGTATTCACCATTATCAGTACTGATCTTGATTCCATGAACTTTTGTATCGATACTGAACGTAAGTGGCTGTTCAGGGAAGTTGCTTAATGTCTCAATCAAAGGACGAGCAGGTATCGCAATACTTCCTGCATCTTTCGATTCTACTTTTACAGTTGTAGTAATAGTAGTTTCCATATCAGACGCGTGAATAATGATTTGCCCGGGAACAATTTCAAAAAGAAAATTCTCCAGG
Source organism: Bacteroidia bacterium (assembly GCA_036405375.1). Taxonomy (GTDB): domain Bacteria; phylum Bacteroidota; class Bacteroidia; order B-17B0; family Aurantibacillaceae; genus JADJDM01. The sequence continues at coordinate 1,466 of DASWXS010000531.1, read as the reverse complement.
ATGGGAAGTGTATTGTTGGTACTCAAAACACCACTTATTGATTTTAAATGTTTTAGTAAAGTGGTAGTGGATACTATAAAGTTCATAACAAGCTCAGTTTTATCTGAACAAAGTTAATTTTTATGCCTGCGCCAAGGGTGCCGGAAGCATATAGTTTTAAACTATTTTTTAACAAATGCGGGATGCAGAAAATATTCCCGTGATTGGATCAGTTTGCCGAACATCAGGTACTGGGCAAGGCCAAATTCCTGGTCATTGTTAAATAAGATATAGGAGTGGTTGGGATCTTTAGTGAATTTTACCCCAAGTGTTTCGTCAATCTCGTCATTAACCGGTTTTTTTGCAAATAGTTTCATTTTCTGGCTTTTCCCGTTCTTGAGAGTAATGGTAATAACTGTGAACGGAAGCGTTTGTTTTACAGAGTCGATTTCGCGGTTAGACTGCCCCGTAAGGAATTCGTCTACTTCCAGGAAACAGCAATAGCTCAGGTATTGCTTAATTGCAAATGTATCCGGATTATTGATGTTTTTTTTGTTCAGATCTGTAAGGGTAAATTTATTTGTACCTAATACATTAATGATAAATGATGAATCAGGCATTCCGGTATGTTCTACTTTCACATAATCTATTTCGGGTGGAGTAGTGGTAAGGATAGAACGTTCTTTCCATGAATTAAGCTCGGTATAGAAACGGCTGTTCAGGAAACCTTCAAATCCCGGAATGTAAGTAACATAAGGTTGTTCTTCCTTTTCATCAGTTTTCGGATCTGCAAGCACCATATAGGTTCCCAGGTGATCGTGAGTTGTTGCACCCATGTACCAAACTCTTACCTTTTCGTCACCTGCCCAGAATTCAACCTTTTTACCAACAGTAGCAATAGAATTGATCACTGTAGGAAGCGCTTTTCCTGAAGCAGGAAATTTCACGTCTATTTGTTTGAGCGTGTAAAGCAATAATTCAACATTCCTTTTTCGTGCTGGAAATTGTCCATTGATAGTCCAATTACCCGGACTCTTTTTTTCAAGCGTAGCCTTCGCACCGTTTTTTTCCTGGATAAATATCTTAGTAATGCTCGCTGTGTCGTTGTACCTGAAATTGGAGCTTTCGCTATCCAGAGTAGATTTCCCGGCTTTTTTAACAAGAATAAAAACGGTAATGCCTGTCAGCACCAAAATAATCGTGTATGTTAAAATTTTTTTCTTCATTACTGGTTAGTACTTTTTGGTGTACTTCCTTTTTCTTAATTGAGTTAAAATAATACCGAGGAACGCGATGGAAAGCAATGGTATAGCTACATTAATAATTTTCCATTTTCCGGACTCGTTCTTTAGTTTTTTCTTGTCAAGCATTCTTAGCTTTACTTCTCTCGTGCGCAGGTTCAAAAAGTCGGAACCGTCGCAAAGGTAATTCATACAGTTAAGAATGAAGGTTTTGTTAGCGAAAGTTTGCTTCATGTATTTATCGTA
>DASWXS010000530.1:0-5160 GCA_036405375.1 Bacteroidia bacterium | reverse complement strand
ATGTACTATTTAAGTTGAAACCGGATCAATAAAATACTGACCCGGTTTTTGAATTTAATGTGAGGAACTTCTTTTACGCGAAGAAGAACGCGATCCAGAGCTTGCGCGCGAGGATGAGCTGTTGCTTTTCTTGTTGCCTCCCCGTGATGAAGATGAACTACTTCTTCCTGTTGAAGAGCTGCTTCTGCCATTTGAAGAACTACCTCTTCCGTTTGAGCTGCTTCTTCCTGTTGAAGAGCTGCCTCGCCCGTTTGAAGAACTATTTCTTCCTGATGATGAACCGTTTCGCCTGTTTGAAGAATTATCCCTGTCGCTTGAAGAGCTACTTCTTCCTGATGAAGAACCGCTTCTGCCGCTTGAAGAACTGCTTCTTCCGGAAGAACCCGAACGGCCTCCTCCATGAGAAGCTCTTCCACCCATACTTGCAATTTCGCTTACGCGTCTTTTACTCATAGAAGCAAAACCACGTCCTCCGGAACTACGTGATGAACCTGAAGAGCTGCCACCTGGAGAAGAACGCTCGGAAGAAGATTCTCTTGACTGATTGCCTCGACCTCCACCATAAGAGGTCATGCCTCTCCTGCTGCGCCCGCGACGATCATCGTCTTCATCTTCCTCGTCTTCTTCGTAATCCTCGTCATCATCATAATCGTCATCATAACTGTTTTCGTAATCATAGTCATCGTCTTCATCCTCATCTTCGTAACGGTCATCATAACGACCACGGTGACCATAATCATCATCGTCTTCGTCATCATCGTAACGTCTATGATCCTCATCTTCATAATCATCTTCGTAAGTATCGTAATCAGCATGAGATCTATTGCTTCTTCGATCATCTCCTGTAAATCTTCCCTGGGAGTCTCTTTCCCTGCTTTGGGAGCTTCTCCTGCGTTGTGTAACAGCCATGTATTTTAAATATTAAATTAATGCCCAATAGTAGGCACGAAAACTTCGCAAAACAGGTGCCCGTACATTTTCTATAATTTACAAAGAGGTTTCCCACAAGTGAATTTTTTGAGCGACGTGATTTTTTGCCCGAAATTTTTTTGGATTCAGTATTGTTCACCATTGTATGATGGCATTATGCAACAATGGGTGTGGGATTATGGTTTCCGGTATGGGGGAAGCTATTCACAATTGGCTGGTGGCTCGGATTTTGAATATCGTTTAGCAAGAACTATTTACCAGCTCCCGGTCGGCCAGAACCACGGAGTTTCCATTGCATATTATTTGTACAGTAAATGATCCCTAAGGAAGAGCCATTTTTTATTTTTAATCTACACCAATTAGATACCGTTGATTTTAAAGAAGAATTAGGCTTTAATCTTGATAATAAGTAAAAAAATTGCATCTTTGTGGTCATAAGCTCGAGTGTTTGTTTTAGCTGTAGCTAAAAAGTATACAACAAAGGCTGGGATTCCTGTCAAAATTAATTTGCCAGGATCAAAGGATGCCCAGGTGTTGGAATGGTATACAAGTACGCTTGAGGTGCGTATGCCGCAAGGTGTGAGAGTTCGAGTCTCTTCCTGGGTACTCATAAGGTCATGATTTATTTCATGACCTTTTTCTTTTATGAATCTTACAGGTATTGGTCGTGATAGTCCCGGGTATTCGGAAGAGAAGCGCTTCATTATCAGCAGCTCCTGAGTAAAAAACTCCTATCTTCATGGTGTGCAAGAAAAAAAACATAAAAGAAAATATGCGGTTTTTCACTAAATGGATAGTATTTCTTTTATTTTTCTTTACTCGTCTTTTTGGACAGGATTCAGACATTAAAAGACTGATTGATGGTGAATTAAAAATGACCTTTCCCGGTATTTATTTCAAACACAACTCTACGGATTATGCCGTAATGCCTTATACGGCTGATTCCTGTTTCAAATATAATGGTCTTCATATTAAAGACATCAACGATCTTGTTATCTGGCGCGATAGTCTCGAATCGGAAAAACTGACTCAACAACGAATAAAAAAACTAAAAACCGAACTTAGAAAGTACAAAGTAACAGGTATTCACATTGAGTCGATGGGAGAAAAGCAAAAAATATCGAGGCGGACTATGGAGATGAGTGCTGACTCTACAGAAATCGGGTACTTACTCACCTTGAATAGTGTATTTGAAATTGCCAAAACACGCCTTCCTGGTGAAGTATCGGTAAAGAAACATAAAAAATGGCAGTTGCCATGTTGGATGAACCTGCAATTGAATAAAGCAGGTCGGAAAAGATGTAAAATGGAGAGACGTAGTATGCGGGAGCGGGCAAAGAAATAATAAAATATTTATCGTTTGGGGTATCATAATTCCAAATACTCTTTTCTTAAGGTGCCAGTCGGTTTATAATCCATTTATTGTTTTTCTCAAGTATGTATTGAACCCTATCATGTAAACGATCAGCCTGTCCCTGCCAGAATTCAAATTCGATTGGAGTTAAAAGGTAACCTCCCCAAAAATTTGGACAAACAATATTCTTTTGTTTATGTTCTTTTTCGAAGTCTGCATATTTATTTTCAAGCGAAGCCCTGTTCTCAATAACAGAGCTTTGAGGAGAAACCCAGGCTGAAACTTTACTTCCTTCTGGTCTACTGTTAAAATAATCAGCAGAAACTGAATACGGAAGTTTATCTAATCTTCCTCTTATACGAATTTGCCGGGAAAGCTGCGGCCAGAAAAATAAAAGAGCTGCATTAGGGTTGTTTTCAATCTCCTTTGCTTTCTGGCTAAGGTAGTTGGTGTAAAAAGTGAAGCCATTTTTATTGTAATCCTTTAACAGAACTATCCTGGCTGAAGGCATTCCATCACTTACAGTTGCGAGAGTCATTGCTGTAGGCTCAGTAACATTCGCATTTATCACTTCCTGGAACCAGGTGTGAAATTGGTGTATGGGATTGCCAGATACATTTGTCGGGTCTAAATGATCACCGGAATAACTATTCCGTATTCCACCGATTTTGCTTTTCATTATTTGAACAGTTTAATACCAAATACAATCAGCCCGGTTACTTTTATAGCTTCCATTGCAACATAATAGAAATGAAGATTTGAGGGTGGAACAAAAGATCCTTCGATATGCAACCGGGCACGGGCATCCAGTGCGGGCAGTGCATACACAGTTTGGATAATCAATATGATTAATGGTGCCAGCAGGAACAAATGCTCCAATTCCATGACCCTTTGTTTTGCAAATAAAAAATTCAGTATAATGGCAATGGCAAGTACCCACTCCACTTTATTAAGTGCATTAAATACTATTCGTCCAATCCCCAACCCCAGGGGAAGATTGATGCCCGGCGCCCTGAATTTGAGCCAGGCTTCCATAAAACTAATTGCACATACAAATCCAATCCATACAAATACGGCTACCACTGAAACCGGGTAACTAACTTTGAGCACTGTCATGTTTCGCTTTATTTAAATAATCTATTTTGGAATTGAAGATCGCTGCCATTAATGTTCCTCTCTTTTTTGCTTCTTCCGCTATTGGTCCTTCAAACTGCTCATCAATGTTGTTTACAAAGATCTCCAGCCATGTTCTGAAGTGCATTTTATCCAGGGGCATAGAAGCATGCGGATGAAAAGGCGATCCTGAATAAGTATGTTCTTCCAGCAGAATTGTTTGCCAGAACCGGTACATCTTTTCCAAATGCCCAGGCCAGTTATTCGCAATCCTTTCTTCGAAGATGGGCCCGAGTAGTTCATTTTCTTTAATTTTGCTGTAGAAGCTATCCACCATCTGTTTTATTGCTTCCAGTGTTGAAATATCTTGTTTCATTTGTATTAAGCCGTTTTACTGAATTTATTAGACCTGGAGAGATTATTCCAATATCGTTTATCGAAAGCAAGACATATATTTCTCAGGTAATTTATTCCCAATGTGGTGAGATTTACTTCGGTTTCATTTAAGGAAATTAACTTGTCCTGTATCAGTTCAGATAATCTTGCTTCACTTTGCATAAGTATATCCAGGTCTGAAGGCGAGGAACCAAAGTTTGTTTTGTGCCTGCACATCAAGTCGAGAATATGTTGTCGTATCATCAGGTCTTCCACTGTAAGTATATGTCCCTTCATAATAGGGAACTTGCCTGAATTCACTGCTTGAACATATTCTTCAACGGTTTTTATGTTTTGTGAGAAAGCTGTCCAGGTGTCGCTTATAGATGAGCATCCAAGGCCAACCAGTAATTTATTTATAGAATCTGTGTATCCCATAAAATTCCGGTGCAGTGTTCCATTATCAAAGGCAAGAGAAAGATTGTCGTGTTTCAGGGCGAAATGATCCATCCCGATATTCCTGTAACCCTCATGAAGAAATATACTTTTACCTGTTTCATAAAGATTTCTTTTATAGTCATCGTCTGGTAAATCCTTCTCATTGTATTTTCTTTGGCCCGGTTTGATCCACGGAACATGAGCATAACTATAGAAGGCAATTCGCTCGGGTTTGAGCTTTACAATTTGTTCTATTGTTTCCTGTACGGAGCTTTTTGTTTGATGGGGTAGTCCATACACAAGATCAATATTAATGGAAGTATAACCAATTTTTCTCGCTACATCCATAACGCCTTTTACTTCCTCAAAACTCTGAAACCGGTTAATGGCATTTTGTACAACAGGATCAAAATCCTGTACACCGAAACTCACTCTTCTGAATCCCAGTTCATACAAGGTTTTCAGATGTTCCTCCGTAGTATTTGCAGGATGCCCTTCGAAACTGAAATCATGGTGGTCGGAAATCTCAGCGTCTTTTAAAAGAGAACTGATTAAAAAGCCCAGATTTTCAGGAGAAAAGAAAGTAGGTGTACCACCGCCAAGATGTATCTCTTTTATTTTAGGTGTTTTTCCAAATTCTTTTAAATAGAGTTTCCATTCGCTGAGCACAGCAGTTATGTATGGAATCTCAACTTTATGATTTATAGTTATTCTTGTATTACATGCGCAATAGGTGCAGAGGCTTTCACAGTAAGGCAGATGTATATAAATACTGATCCCATCTTTATTGTTTACCCGGAAAGCATTCCGGATGTTTGCTTTCCAGTTCTCTTCATCCAGATTACTGTCCCAATATGGGACAGTTGGATAACTTGTGTAGCGGGGTGCAGGAATATTATATTTGCTTACTAAACTCATTTACAAAGTGTAATTGATTGTTCGTTTTTTAA
>DASWXS010000529.1:0-6869 GCA_036405375.1 Bacteroidia bacterium | reverse complement strand
TATTCCATTATTAGCAAATGTTTTAGTCCAAACTAAACCACCACCTGAAGTTATCTTGGAAATATATGAACGCCCATTACCATCCGATCCCGTTATGTATACATGTCCGTGAGTATCTGTCTTAACGCCTTTTATAAAATTTATATCTGAACTATTGTTTCCATAATCTGTAGCCCACAGATAATTTCCGTCCGTATCCATTTTTAAAAGATATCTTCCATTAGTACAAGAGGAACAGCCAAGATAATGCCCGCCTGCATTAGGAGAAAAGTTAACGTAATAAGAAAAACTTCCTATTGCATAAATGTTTCCGGCAGCATCCACCGAAATTCCTTCGCCGTGATCATAACTATATGTTCCAATTTTTTTTGTCCAAACAAAATTCCCGTTCATATCTAATTTAAGAAAGTAAATATCTGTTTCACCACTTGAGTACATATTATTGAAAACAGCAGGATCGGGATTAAAATCTACTGTTGCTTCTCCAAATGATCCGGTTAGATATGTATTTCCAAAAGAGTCAATAGCGAACCCGATTGCATTTGGCCCATCATTGTTTTTTCCAATCCCTCTGGTCCAGATCAGATCGCCATCAGGAGTTAGCTTGGAAATATAAATATTGGAGTAAAAATTAGGTGTTACCAGATAAGTACCAGCTCCAGGGTCAAAATCTACCTCGACATCACCGAAGGCTGCAACGTAATATAAATTTCCTTGTTGGTCTATTCCCGCTTTGGGTTCTGATCCTCCATCCAAATAATAAGTAACATTTGTTGGAACTGTTTTAACCCAAAGAAAATTGCTTTGTTTATCCAGTTTCATAATATAAACTGCTCCAGGTGAAGTAAGGTTATGTACACCTGGTCCCGGATCGAAATCAGTAGTTCCCGTAAATACTCCAAAAACATATTGATTGCCCAGTGAATCGCGAATTATAGAAGATACTTCCTGATCATTTGCTCCACGAATAGTTCCTCCCCATTTTATATTTTGAGCTTTTAGGCATGATGCTTTAAAGACTATTAAAAACAAAAATACGTTAAGTAAGTATTTGCACATGGGATAAGGCTTTAGTTGGATACAAATATAATCAATTTAAAGCCCTTTAAAACAAAAAAGCCCCTGCGTGTCCGCAGAGGCTTTTAAATCGTTTATAAGAGCTATTATGCTTCAGCAGCATCTGTTCCTTTAGCAGGAGCAGCCTTTTTAGCACGGCTACGACGGGTAGCTGGTTTAGCTTTTTTCTCAGTACCTGCAGATTTATTGCTGGTATAGATATCATTGAAGTCAACCAGTTCAATTAGTGCCATTTCAGCAGCATCACCGATACGGTTACCGGTTTTGATGATACGTGTATAACCACCTTTACGATCAGCAATTTTAACTGCTACATCTTTGAATAGTTCAGAAACTGCTTCTTTATTTTTCAGGTAAGAGAATACAATACGACGGCTGTGTGTTGTATCTTCTTTTGATTTTGTAAGAAGAGGTTCTACGTATGTACGTAAAGCTTTTGCTTTCGCTACAGTAGTGAAAATACGTTTGTTCTCGATCAGTGAGCAAGCCATGTTAGCAAGCATTGCTGTACGGTGAGCCGATTTTCTACCTAAGTTATTTATTTTATCTCCGTGTCTCATTTTACTTTAATTTTGAAGTGGTGAGTTGTGAATTGGTGTACTATATTTCGCTACTTATCCGCTACTTCACCACCTCACTAATTCTCCGATTATTTTTTACTCTTTATCTAATTTATATTTCGCTACGTTCATACCGAACTGAAGACCTTTAGTTTGAACAAGATCTTCTAACTCAGTAAGAGATTTCTTACCGAAGTTACGGAATTTCAACAGGTCGTTTTTGTTGAATGCTACAAGCTCACCTAATGTTTCAACATCAGCAGCTTTTAAGCAATTCAATGCACGAACTGAAAGATCCATATCAACTAATTTGGTTTTCAATAACTGACGCATGTGAAGTGATGCTTCGTCAAATTCATTCTCAGTGCTTTTCTCTTCTGCATCAAGCGTGATACGCTCATCAGAGAATAACATGAAGTGGTGAATAAGGATTTTAGCAGCTTCTTTCAACGCATCTTTCGGATGAATTGAACCATCAGTAACGATATCTAAAACAAGTTTTTCGTAATCCGTTTTTTGTTCAACACGGTAGTTCTCTACAGAGAATTTTACGTTACGGATCGGAGTGTAGATTGCATCGATTGGAATAACACCGTGAGCGGCATTAGCTGGTTTGTTCTCGTCAGCAGGAACATAACCACGTCCTTTTTCGATAGTAATCTCTAATTTAATTTTTACAGATGGCTCGCAATGTGCAATTACCAACTCAGGGTTCAACACCTGGAATCCGTTAAGGAATTTCCCGATATCACCCGCTGTGATGGTTTCTTTACCTGTAAGTGTACAAACCGCTTTTTCGAAATCGTGGTTATCGATTTGTTTTTTGAAACGGATTTGTTTTAAGTTCAAAATAATCTCAGTTACGTCTTCAACTACACCTTTGATGGTAGAGAACTCGTGGTCAACTCCATCCAGGCGAATTGTAGTGATTGCATATCCTTCCAAAGAAGACAAAAGGATACGGCGCAACGCATTACCAACAGTTATACCGTAACCCTGTTCCAGAGGACGAAATTCGAATTGTCCTACTGTATCAGTCGATTGAAGCAATATAACTTTATCCGGACGTTGGAAAGCAAGAATAGCCATATTATGTTTTGTATTTTATTAGTTACTAATTTAAAATTATTTCGAAAACCCTCAAGAAAGCTCTTATTATTTAGAGTATAACTCGACAATAAGCTGTTCTTTGATATTTTCAGGGATCTGCTGTCTTTCCGGGCGTTGAATGAAAGTTCCTTTCAATTCTTTAGCGTCGAAATCGATCCACGAATATTTGCTTCCTGCACCTGCAACAGAGTTAACGATTGCTTCAAGAGATTTTGACTTCTCACGAACAGAAATAACATCACCTGGTTTTAAGCTGTAAGAAGCTACGTTCACAAGTTCACCATTAACATTAATGTGTTTGTGACCAACCAACTGACGTGCTGCGCGACGTGAAGGAGCGATACCCATACGGAAAACTACGTTATCCAAACGGGATTCCATTAATTGTAATAACACCTCACCGGTAATACCTTTAGCACGCGCTGCTCTTGCAAATGTTCCTGCAAATTGTTTTTCTAAAACACCGTAAGTGTATTTAGCTTTTTGCTTCTCCTGTAACTGGATAGCGTATTCAGATTGTTTAGCTCTTTTTTTAGCTAAACCATGCTGCCCCGGAGGGTAATTTTTCTTTTCTAATGCTTTATCTGGACCAAAAATTGGCTCTTTAAATTTACGTGCAATTTTCGATTTAGGACCTGTATATCTTGCCATTTCTCTTTTTCTTTACAATATTATTAATTATTCTTTTAATCAGAAGGACTACACACGACGACGTTTTGGAGCACGACATCCGTTGTGAGGGATCGGGGTGATATCCACGATCTCAGTCACTTCCATACCTACTGTTCCAAGAGTACGGATAGCTGATTCACGACCAGCACCAGGTCCTTTTACAAATACTTTTACTTTACGTAAACCTGCATCAAATGCAGCTTTACCACTGTCTGTAGCAGCTAACTGAGCTGCATACGGGGTGTTTTTCTTAGAACCACGGAAACCCATTTTTCCTGCACTTGACCACGCAATTACCTGCCCTGCATTGTTTGTAAGGGAGATAATGATATTGTTGAACGTAGCATTGATGTGCGCCTGTCCTGAAGCTTCTACTTTAACAACTCTTTTTTTGGAAGCGGCTTTCGCTGCCTGAGCTGTAGTTTGTTGTTTTGCCATTTTTTATTTTATTATGTACGCTGATCAGGTAAATGAATAATATCGTTCATTTACCCATTTCAATTATTACTTAGTAACTTTCTTTTTACCCGCGATAGTCTTACGTTTACCTTTACGTGTACGCGCGTTTGTTTTTGTACGTTGACCTCTCACAGGTAAACCATTTCTGTGGCGAATTCCTCTTAGAGAACCAATATCAGTTAAACGTTTGATGTTTAACTGAACTTCTGAACGAAGAGCACCTTCAACGCGGATTTCGTCGTTGATGATTTTACGAATAGCATTTGCTTCTTCGTCATTCCATTCGTTTACTTTTTTGTCCCAGCTGATACCGGCTTTAGTCAAAATTTGCTGAGCCCTGCTGCGTCCAATTCCGAAGATATACGTTAATCCGATCTCTCCTCTTTTGTTTTTTGGTAAATCAATACCTGCTATCCTTGCCATTTTTTTCTGTTAAATTTTAAAAATGTTTGCGAAAGTACAAAAAATTATCTTTGTCTTTGTTTAAATTTTGGGTTCTTTTTGTTAATAATGTAAAGTTTACCCTTACGACGTACGATTACGCAATCTACGCTTCTTTTTTTAAGTGATGCTCTTACCTTCATGGTTTCTAATTATTTATACCTGTATGAAATTCTACCTTTTGTTAAATCGTATGGCGACATTTCCAATCTAACCTTGTCGCCAACCAATATTTTAATATAATTCATCCTCATTTTCCCGGAAATATGAGCAATTACCACGTGCCCATTCTCCAATTCTACCCTAAACATTGCATTACTTAATGCCTCCAGGATTGTTCCATCCTGCTCTATCGAGTTTTGTTTTGCCATAGTTTAGCTCTGTAATTGCATTGATGAGGTTCTTCCCTTAATTCTTCCGCTCTTCATCAAACCTTCATACTGACGGTTTAACAAATGACTTTCAACCTGCTGCAATGTATCTAAAACTACCCCAACAAGGATCAATAAAGATGTTCCTCCGTAGAAATTAGCAAATTCGTTTGTAACTCCCAATAATCGTGCAACCGCAGGCATAACTGCTACCGCTGCAAGGAAAATTGAGCCTGGTAATGTAATTTTCGACATAACCGAATCAAGGAATTCAGCTGTTTTCTTACCAGGTTTAACCCCCGGTACAAATCCACCGTTACGCTTCATATCATCAGCCAATTGGTTAGGATTAACCATGATAGCAGTATAGAAGTATGTGAACAGGATAATCAGGATCGCGAAGGTAAAGTTATACCAGAACCCGAAATGATCAGTAAAAGCCATTAAGAAACCACCTTTTGTTTGGTCTCCCATAGTAGCTACTGCAGCCGGAATAAACATGATCGCCTGGGCGAAGATGATTGGCATTACACCTGCAGCATTCACTTTAAGAGGAATGTACTGGCGAACTCCACCATATTGTTTGTTTCCTACGATCTTTTTAGCAAACTGAACCGGTACACGGCGTGTTCCCTGAACCAGGAGAATAGATCCGATGATAACAAATACCAGGAATACTAGTTCTAATAAGAACATGATCAAACCACCTCCTGCTGAATCCATACGTGAACTGAGCTCGAAACCGAATGCAATAGGCAAACGTGCAATGATACCAATCATAATGATCAAAGAAATACCGTTACCGATACCCTTGTCAGTGATTTTCTCACCTAACCACATTACAAACATAGTACCTGTAACGAGGATAATGATCGATTGCATATACCAGAAAGGACTTGCACCAGGAACTGCTCCCTGGATGTTTGTGATCTGTGTAGCTATATACCCCGGAGCCTGCACTGCAGTAACTGCAACTGTAAGGAAACGGGTGTATTGGTTGATCTTTTTTCTTCCGCTTTCGCCTTCTTTCTGCATTTTCTGGAAATAAGGAACTGCCATACCCAACAATTGAATGATAATTGAAGAAGTAATGTAAGGCATGATACCTAAACCAAAAATAGATGCACGGGAAAATGCTCCACCTGCAAAAATGTTGATCAAACCAAGGATACCTTCCTGGCTCGCCGATTCTTTAGCTTTCGCTAAAACGTTGGCATCCACACCCGGAAGAACCACATAAGTTCCTAAACGATATACCAGGATCAACAGAAGGGTTAAGACAATACGTTGTCTTAACTCTTCAATTCTCCAGATATTTCTTAATGTATTTATAAATCTCTTCATAAATTATAGTGTGGTAGCTGAACCACCTTTTGCTTCGATTGCTGATTTTGCTGTAGCTGAAAAAGCGTGAGCTTTAACTGTAACTGCAGCATTTAATTCTCCGCGTCCTAAAACTTTAACCAAAGAAGTTTTAGAAGCCAGTCCGTTCTGGATTAATACTTCCGGTGTAATTTCTTTGATGTTTTTGTTGTCTACCAGTTTCTGAAGTGCATCTAAATTAACAGATACATACTCAACACGGTTAATGTTTTTGAAACCAAACTTAGGCACACGACGCTGTAACGGCATCTGTCCACCTTCAAAACCACGCTTAGAAGAATATCCTGAACGTGACTTTGCTCCTTTATGACCACGTGTAGCTGTTCCGCCACCACCTGAACCCTGGCCTCTTCCTCTGCGATAGTTATTTTTCACAGATCCGTTTGCCGGTTTTAAATTACTTAATTGCATATCTTTTAAATCTTATCTGATTAAATATTTTCAACTTTTACTAAGTGATTAACCTTGTTAATCATTCCTTTGATAGCTGGTGTTACGGTATGTTCAGCAGTGCTGTGCAGTTTACGTAATCCCAAAGCTTCAACAGTACGTTTTACTCTTTGAGTTTTTTTGATGGTGCTTTTCACCAATGTTACTTTTACTTTGCTCATTTTGCCTGATATTAACCGTTAAACACTTTATCCAATGAAATTCCTCTTTGAACAGAGATACTGTATGGATCACGTAGCTTTGACAATGCATCAAGGGTAGCTTTTACCACGTTGTGTGGGTTTGAAGATCCTTTTGATTTTGCCAATACATCCGTTACACCAACACTTTCAAGTACTGCACGCAT
>DASWXS010000528.1:0-1598 GCA_036405375.1 Bacteroidia bacterium | reverse complement strand
TCCCACCTTCAGATGCCAAACCGGTAATTGCTGCATGAATATCAGCCTTAATGAGCTTAGAAAGTTTTTTAGATAGTTCTTCGGTAACTTCCTTCGATTCACAGGTATGTTTGAGGATAGTTGTTTTACTTATTCCTAATAGTTTTTGCTTAACCCCCGGTGTATAACACACAATAGCTCCGGCCAGTACATCTGAAACTCCAACACATCCAGATAGTTTGTGAGCGGCCAGGCCACAAGTCATACTTTCAGCCAATGCAAGTGTAAGGTTATTTTCCTTCAGTTTCTTTACCAATTTTTTTGCTGCTTTCTTCATATTTTATTCTTCACCCGTTTTATAATGTGGGGCATTTACCGGTTTTGATTGCGATGAACCTATTTGTCTTAAATAAATGGACAGGAAAATTATTGAGAATATGGATAGGAATTCGCTTTGCCAATTTTGAAACGATTCGAACCATAATTTTTTATTGCAGAGGTATTGACCAAAAATTTCGGGTGTTTTATTTTCCAATAGTTGTTTTTCATTAAAATCAAGCCAGCTTCCATACCAGTGAAGAAAAAACGAGACAATAAATAACAGGAATAATACTATAGAGAGCGAATGTTTATAGAAGACAAGAACCAAACCACCTTTTTTAACCGACCATGGAGAATCTTTTTTTGGAAGTAATTCATTTTTATCAATCGTTTCTTCGTCACAGGGCTTTGATTCAGAAGAACCTTGCTGTCTAAGGAATATGGTTAAGATCACAAACAGTGCCATCTGGAAGAATTCGCTTTCCCAGTTTTCGAAGGTTGCCTGTAAAAAGTGTCCGCTTTGTAGATAAGTTAGTATGGATTGCGAAGAAACGCCGTGTTCCCGTAAAAACTCGTTATGTTCTTTCCAACCAGTGTAAATTTGTCCCGCTATAGAAACAACCATAAATAGTAAGAACACTATACAAAGACCGTTTCGATATAAAAATGTATATTTTTTCATGCATTAGCTATTGTACAATTTACATGAAATTAAATGCCAGCGTCGAAAGTTATAATCGTAAAAAAAGTTAAGCTAATTTCAGAAGCAGATCATTGGCATACTTATTTAATGGATATGAAAAAAGAGCGTTATGATTTTTCAACTGGCAGATTTCAATGCAATGCACATACATCAGAAAGCGTATTTCCTGGATAAAAACGCAACCTTCCTCGTTAATCTTTTCGAAAATGATATTATTTATTCCCTGTATGCCTACAAGGATACTTATATTGAGGTGATCATTCATAGTGAAACGAAGCACCTTCTTAACATTGTTGCCTTTTACATGAATTTATACGATTGGGACCGCCTCGATAAATATTGTGAGCATATTACAGTTAAAGCCTGAATCTTTCGGGTAATACAAAATTCTCACTTAGCCCTTAAATAAATTCTCACTTCATCAATACTGTTTCCAATTACTTTAACAGCTTCTTTCAGTTCTTTTTCTGAACATCCAAATACATCTGTCCAGTACATTATATCACCTATACTGTTCACACTTACTTTGGCTCTTTCATCCGGGCTTTTGATCTTGATATCGTATGGCATGGGAATGTGTTTTTGAGTTCAGGAA
>DASWXS010000527.1:0-7590 GCA_036405375.1 Bacteroidia bacterium | reverse complement strand
ACTCACCAAAGAAAAGGTAACCCTCCAGGTTCCGCTGGAAAAAGGAATAAACACTATTACTGTTTACGCATTAAACGAAGGTGATATCCCTCCCAATACAGCAACCTGCATGGTGAAATTCGGAAGAAAAAAAGAAGAATTCATGGTGCAGACTGGTAAGAAAAAAAATGCCAGTATAGAGATTGAGGTGAAATAGTAACCTGCACAGATTTCACTGATTACACAGATAATTATTCTGAATTTTAAGTAGCCCAAATTAGGTAAATCTATGGAATTTAGCGCTATATAAAAACTCACAGATCCTCATGATTCTGTGAAATTCGCGAAATCTGTGTTTGAATTGTTTTGCTTCTTTTAAGTTCAATTTGATACAAAATCGACTTTTGAGTAAGATTCTTCATTCATAATAATTTCGTATTTTTGAAAAAAACTCTTTATGTCAGAAACAGCGTTGAAAGTGGAAACAATGGCCGATTACATGGCGCGTGGTGAAGCCCCTGAAATTTTATTCTGGGTGGGTTGCTCCGGTAGTTTTGATGACCGTGCTAAAAAGATTACCAAAGCCATTGTACGTATATTAAACCATGTAGGAATAAAATTTGCTGTTTTGGGAACCGAAGAGAGCTGTACCGGTGATCCTGCAAAACGCGCAGGAAACGAATTTCTTTTCCAGATGCAGGCTATGACCAATATTACGGTTATGAATGCATATGAAGTAAAAAAGATTGTAACCGGTTGCCCTCATTGTTTTAATACCATTAAAAATGAATATCCCCAGTTAGGTGGAAACTACGAAGTGGTTCACCACACTCAACTGGTGCAGGAACTTATTAATTCCGGGAAATTAAAAGTACAGGGAGGTACATTCAAAGGCAAGAAGATTGTTTACCATGATCCTTGTTACCTGGGAAGAGGAAATGATGTTTATGAAGCTCCTCGTGAAGTGATCCAAAAACTGGACGTAGCCCTGACAGAGATGAAACGTAGCCGTGCAAATGGTTTATGTTGCGGTGCAGGTGGCGCACAAATGTTTAAGGAATCGGAAAAAGGATTTAAAGAAGTAAGCACAGAAAGAGCTGAAGAGGCATTGGCAGAAAATCCGGATGTGATTGCTGTTGGTTGCCCTTTCTGTAATACCATGATGACCGACGGTGTAAAACACTTTAACAAAGAAGATAAAACAAAGGTGTTGGATGTGGCAGAATTGATTGCTACTGCAAATGATCTGTAATATTTAAAGGCGCAGCAGGGAAGTACACAAAAACAAAATTCAAAAAAATGAACGGAAGAGTTTGGGCATATTTATCCAGTAAAGAATTAAGCGATGAGATGGCGCATACCATTGCTGATGAAACCGCATATTTTCTTGATAGCTGGAACGCCCACGGAACATCACTTGCAGGCGAATACGAAATCCGTGATAATCGTTTCCTGATCATAAAAGTGGATGAAGAAAAATTCGGTGCGAGTGGCTGCAGCATCGATAAGCAATTGAAATTCATTAAAGAAACTGAACAAAAATTCGCTATAGAACTATT
Source organism: Bacteroidia bacterium (assembly GCA_036405375.1). Lineage (GTDB taxonomy): Bacteria > Bacteroidota > Bacteroidia > B-17B0 > Aurantibacillaceae > JADJDM01. Next base: position 6,052 of record DASWXS010000527.1, on the reverse strand, counting down.
GAACCGCCTTTTGGTTGCTTATAAAAGTAAATCCGGCAAAGTAGAAGTTGTTCATGCCTCAAAAATAAAAGATCTGTTCGCTACAGGAGAGATCAATGAGGATACCATCATTTATAATGCGTCGGTAAGTACTTCGACTGAATTGGAAAACAACTTTGAAATTCCCCTGAAGCAAAGCTGGTTGAATGCAAAGTATCAGTTGGTAGCTGCTTGATTGTTTGATTATCCTGTTATAGTATATAGTTGGACATAAATAATTATGTCAGTTCGAGCGGAGTCGAGAACTCGAATATAAACGTCTCGCATCCGCTCGACGGGACATTTCGGGAGGCATAGTTTATTCCTACTTTTCCCTACAACAGGAGATTGCTTGATCTACTGTATCCTTAACTTCTGACCGGTGCGCAGGTAGTATTTCTTTTCTACTCCATTAAGAGCACAAAGCTGTTTAACCGTAATACCAAAACGTTTAGCGATCTCGTACCAGCTATCTCCTTTTTCAATAGTGTATAGAGTCGCATTGGATGGATAAGCACAGATTGCACTCTTTCCTTTTTTTATCATCAGGGAATCGGCTTCCATTTTACCATCTGTGAAGGAAATAAAATTAGAAGGATTGAGCGCCTGTCCTTTAAAACGAACTTCGAAATGCAGGTGCGGACCGCTTGAACGCCCTGTTGAACCACCAAGCCCAAGTAATTCACCGGAATTGATCACCTGCCCTACTTTCACTTTGATCTTCGACAAATGGGCATAAACCGTTTCCAATCCATTGTAATGACGAATGATTACTACATTACCGTAAGCGCCCTGTTTGCGGGCAATACGCACCATTCCATTAAAAGCTGCCCGTACGGTATCTCCTTTGTTCAGGTGAATATCTATGCCTTTATGCATGCGATTGTCTCTCCAGCCAAATTTTGAAGTAACAATACCCAATCGCGGATGATAATAATTGCCTAATGAATCACTTTGAACCAGCAGGGTTTGTGTATCCGGGAAATCTGTTTCCGGGGTGATGGTAAACACTGCTTCTTCATCAAAAGCCTCATAAAAATCGGGGGCTGGTATTCCTTCGGCCTTGGTTTTCACCAGGTGCAGCATAACAGCGTAATGGTTTACCAGTTTAATATCGCTTTCTTTTACCGTATCCAGGTCAAGCAGAGAATCCACCAGGTAGGTCAGATCCTCAAACGAAATATTTTTAATACTTACTAACGATACCGTATCATCATTCTTCTTTTGTGTAGGTTTGTCATGAATGGCACGCAATGAATCTCCCTTGAATGCAAAAACATTCACACTGCCAATAAGCAGGAAAAGCATAAGCAAGTATAGAGGTTTTGTTTTGATGGCGATAAAAATATAAAATTTTATTAACAATCCAAATTATTGATTTTTAGAGCATAAACTCACTTAATGACAAGCAACACTTTAAACAATCTAAAATCAGATTTTGCCCGTTTTTTCAACGACAACAAGAAGCTCATTTTCGTTTTTTTCTGCGCTTACCTGGTGCTCATTGCCAATCGATACCTCTCCGAAGCTGATAATCTTATACTGTTGCTTGATAAACTTGGGTTACAAAGCATGAAGTTAAAATGCGAGGAATGGTTCTTTTATTCGTCCAAATCACGTTTATATTCGCTTATATACTGGGTTTCTGTTATCAATATCTTCTACCTCATCATCCCGGTGCTGATCATAAAGTTTGTTTTAAAGGAAAGAGCACGCGATCATGGTCTTGCTATTCACCTGGAAAAAGATTTCTATAAATATTACCTCCTTTTTATGGCAGTGATGATTCCATTGGTATATTGGGCATCCACTACCCATGCATTTCAGAGTAAATACCCGTTTTACCGGATCCAACCGGGTACTCCGCTTGCACCTGACTTTATGATCTGGGAATTATTCTACATTTCCCAGTTTTTCTGCCTCGAATTTTTCTTCAGGGGATTTATGGTGAAAGGACTGCAGGGAAAATTCGGCGCACTGTCGATATTCATTATGGTAATCCCTTATTGTATGATTCATTTCGGGAAACCTGTAGCGGAAACAATAGGATCGGTGTTTGCCGGACTGGCACTTGGATACATCAGCTACAAAGGAAAAGGAATATTAACCGGGTTCTTAATGCACATTACGGTTGCACTCACAATGGATTTTTTGGCATTGTACCAGAAAGGTTTTTTTAATTGAGTATAACTAACACCTCTAACCTGAAAACTCAGCACAGCAATCTCCAACTTCACAGTGGTATTTTTTTATTTTTACAGCATGAAATCCGTATCCATTCTTATCGCATCCATATTAGTAGTTTTATTTGGACAATCCTGCATGACAATTGTTTCAAAACACACACATGCTTCTGTTAAAATAGAAACCAATATTCCCGTAAAAGTGTATTATTACAGCTATGCGAAAAAGAAATTCGTTGATGCTAACCAGGAAAACGGAACAAATGGAGATAAGGCGGTTGCCAACATAGAAATTAAAAAAGTGGTTGGACTTCTTCCTACCGAAAAAAGACCTAAAAAACTGGAGAAGCTAAAAAAGGGTGATGAGCTTGTTATTTATAAAAAGAACTATACAGAAGGTATGTACAAGTCGAAAGTCGCTGAAGTTTCTGAGTATGATACAACCTTAAAGACAAATGTAAAACACGAACTTATTTTAAAGCTCGTACCTGAAAACAAGGATTATAAAGAAGTGATTTACCAGGTAAATGCTCAAAAGAATAAAGCGAGAAGAAACCTGAGTATCGGACTTAATGTACCTTTTCTTGTTCTGGCAGTTCCTTTCATTTCGGCCGACTTAAAAGCAAACCAGGTTCAGTATGACCTACCTAAAAAAATCAACTTCACGCTTCCACAAAGTGATAACCAACCCGTTGTTCTTCCTAAGATAACAGATACAGCCGATGATCCTTCCAAAAAAGACAACAGTCCTTTTTCTTTATATTCAATAAAATCTGCCGACAAACTGGAATCATTGAAAAAAGAGGCGGTGGAAAGAGGAGATTACAGTACTGCGGCTGACATTAAAAAAGAACAGGATATGCGTTCAGCAGAACAAAATAAATTAAACACCTTACCTCAACAAATTGATGAGAAAGTGAAGGCGGAAGATTTTACAACTGCTGATCAATTGAAAAAAGAACTGGAAGCCCTGAAAATAAAAGTAGAAAAGAAGGAAAATCTCAGAAAAGAAATAGAAGCCGCTGTTGCAGCAGAAGAATTTCTAAAAGCTGAGAAGTTGAAAGCGGATCTGAAAGCGCTGTATTAGGCTTAGCCGCGGATTAGCGCGAATTACGCAGATAATATTCTTATTTAATTGTAGAAAAAAGTAGAAGTTTTATTTATCCGAAATGTTACGTCAAGACATGTCTACCAACAAGCAGGCGTAGTCGAGAGGTCAACATACTTTGTATGATTAATATTCAGCATTTGTTGTTTAAAATTTAATCCGCGATATCTGCGTTAATCTGCGGCTAAAGATTAAAACTGAAAATATTTGCTTGCCATCTTTTCAATTTCCGAACCATAAGCCAAAGAAGCTGTAGCTGCAGGAGACGGCGCATTTAGTACGTGAATAGCATTTCCGTGATATTCAATTTTGAAATCATCCAGCATATCGCCCTGCGGCGCCAATGCCATTGCACGAACACCTGCACGGGAAGCAACTATATCATCCAATTCAAGAGATGGAATTAATTTCTGCAAACGCTTAAGGAAATACGCTTTTGAAAAAGCACCACGGTATTCATCCAAGCCAAATTTCCAGTGTTTCCCGAAAAATTTCCAGGTGCCACCGAATGTAAATGCATCCCAGGTGTCTTTTGCGCTGAACGATGTTTTTCCATAACCTTCGCGCTTAAACACAAATACTGCATTAGGTCCGCACTCTACTCCACCATGGATCATGCGTGTAAAGTGTACGCCCAGGAATGGGAACTTTGCATTGGGAACTGGATAGATCAGATTTTTCACCTTGCTCATACCTTTTTCGGTAAGATCATAATAATCGCCACGAAAACCAATGATCTCCGCATCGCTCTTAATTCCTTCTTTTTTGGCTATCCTGTCGCTTTGCAAGCCTGCACAGGTGATAATGTATTTCCCGTTAAAATTTCCTTTTTCGGTAACTACCGTTGTATATGAGTCATGTTTTTCGAACGCGGTTACTTTGTGACCTGTAAGCACTTTGCTTTTGAATTTTTCTTCCAGCAGTTTTACATACGTACGTGCAACATCCGGGTAATCGATAATTCCGCAGCACGGAACCCAGATTCCTGCTATTCCTTCACAATAGGGCTCAATTTCCTTTATTTGCTTGGAATCGATCAGCTCGATCACTTCTACTCCATTCGCCTGTCCGTTGCTGAATACTTTGTTCATGTGCGCCAATTCGCTTTCTTCAGTAGCAACAATAACTTTTCCGCAGATATCATGCTTAATGTTGTGTTCTTTGGCAAATTCAACCAGTTCGCGACGACCGCTTACACAATGCACTGCTTTGTATGAACCTGGTTTGTAGTAAATACCTGAATGTATAACGCCTGAGTTATGCCCCGTTTGGTGTGCAGCTACCTGCTCTTCCTTTTCTAAAACAAGAATTTTTTTATCGGGATAACGGCAGTTTATTTTATAAGCCGAAGCAAGCCCTACAATTCCACCACCAACAACTATAACATCATATTGTATATCTGACATAGGAAAAAAATTATCTTTGCAAAGATACTGTTTTGACCAAAAGATTGCTGAAAAGGTTTTTAATATTTGTGCTTGTTTCCGGTTGCGTAATTATGAACGCTCAACCTGATAATTCTGATGCTTTTTATGTAAAAGTCCAGGGACATTATGGTTTTATAATGCAGCACCGGAATACCATGGGGCACCTGGTGAAAGGTCATATCTGGGGAACTGAGGTCAACCTTGCAAAACCAACCAAAGGAAGCCAGTACTGGCACCAGGAAAACAATTATCCTGAACAAGGCATCTGTGTTAATTACATGAACCTTGCAAATCCTGAGCAGCTGGGCAGTTTAATAGCTCTTGCACCGTTTTACGACATTCCCCTGAGCGATAAAGAAAGAACATCAAGGCTTTACATGCGGCTTTCGAGTGGATTTGCCCTGGCCACCAAAAAATTTGACCCCATAACCAATCATAAGAACAATGTATTAAGCACCAGGATCAGCGCTTATATCAACTTTAAATGGTATTATAAGTTCAACCTCAGCGAGCGGTTAAGACTTGATGCTGGCCTGAGTTTCTCGCATGCTTCCAATGGAAAATACAAAGCACCCAACCTGGGAGTTAATATGCTTACCCTGAATACTGGACTTACTTATAAGTTCAAGGACAAAGACAGTAAGCCAATAAGTCTTACGGATTCTTCTTCTATCGCCAAAAGTAAGCATGAAATTTACGGCATTGTGGCATTTGGCGTAAATGAAACAGAACCGGCAGGCGGGCCAAAATTTCTTGCACAATCCTATACAATAGGATATTATTTCAACAAACGAAATACACACAAGTTTGGAGGCGGGTTCGATGCTTTTTATGATCAGTCGGTTATGCAGGATATTTTTGATGTAGATACCGTACGTTATTCCAAAAAATCGAAATACATACAGGTAGGTATACGCGGCAGTTATTCCTATTGCGTTGGACGCCTGGCTTTTCCTGTTGAATTTGGGTATTATCTACATACCAATTATACCGGCGATGGCATGTTCTACCATCGTATTGGCGCACGCTATTATACAAAGAACAATATCATTCTTACCTTTTCGTTAAAAACACACTGGGCTGTAGCCCATTATTTTGAATATGGTGCGGGGTACAGATTACCGCTGAAAAAGAAAAAAACAATCATTAAAGACTAAGGTTGGCTTGCTTTTTGCTTAAGTGAGCTGCACAATACATGAAATTGAAATCTAAATATATACAATTCCTCTGCAGCATTTTTGCAGGATTATTACTTAGCACCAATATCCTTACCGCGCAGGAGGATGATTATGTAAAAGATAATTTTATCCGTTACC
>DASWXS010000526.1:0-6203 GCA_036405375.1 Bacteroidia bacterium | reverse complement strand
GCGCTCGACGTGACATTTCGGTAAGAATAATTTATTTCCGCTTTTTTCCTGTAACGTGACATAATTATTTTGGATCTGCTTATGGTAGAAAAGTCTCCGGTTTCGGATTTCGAAATAGTTTTTTAATATGTAATACTGATTACAATCATACAGGGATGCAAAAATCTCCCGGCAAAAAAACGTATCTTTGCAGTATAATCAAATGAAAGAATTCTTCAAAAAATATCACCCGTATTTTGTGGATATATGGCAATACCTGGTGATCATTGTGGTGATGATATTGGCTGCCATTTTTATTTTGTGATGTTGGACATGAGTGTACAAACCGATAAAATAATGAACTACCTGCATGAAATTCCCGATCCGGAAATTCCTGTAATTGATATTGTTGAATTGGGAGTGATACGCGATATAAAAACAGAAGGAGAAAAGGTAGAAGTTACTATAACTCCTACATATTCGGGATGCCCGGCTATGAAACAAATGGAGGATGATATTCATTCCACACTGAAAAAATACGGGTTTAAAGAAGTGAAGATCAATACTGTTTTTAATCCTCCCTGGACCACGGACTGGATAACTGATCATGCGAAAGAGAAATTAAGAGCATATGGAATAGTTCCCCCGGAACATTCTACTGTTGATAAAAGCTGGCTCACCGGTAAGTCCAAAACCCTGGTCTGTCCACGTTGTAAGTCAATAAATACCACTTTGGTTAGCCAGTTTGGCAGCACTTCCTGTAAAGCATTATATAAATGCAACGATTGCCTGGAGCCTTTCGATTACCTGAAGTGCATTTAGTTCACAATTAAATTGTTGAAAAAACATTTTTCAATATTTGGACGAATCAAATAAAGATGTACATTTGTGTTGTAGAAATATTCATTTCTGTTCTGTTTTTCAATTTCACCCGATTTTAATTCCAAACAAACTATTATCGGTTCCGGATTTTAAGGCGTTCAGGTAAAACAAATCAACGTACTTTCCTTCAACCATACTTCCATCCTCACTGCATTTGTTCTAAATGGTATTCGCTATAAACATTCTATAAAATTGTAAATCACTAAATCAAAATATGTTTCACGTACTTGAGTTAAATGAAAAGTCATTGTCTGAATTAAAAGACATTGCAAAAAAACTGGGCGTTAAAGCCGAAGCTAAAAAAAAGGAAGACCTAATCATGCTGGTCATCGATGCACAATCAGCCAATCCTGAACTGGCGGCTCAACTAAAAAGTGCTCCTGCGAAAGAAAAAGTCTCAAAACCAGTCGCTCCCGCAGCAGAAAAAACTACAGAAAAAGTTAAGCGTCCACGTAAAGTTAAACTCGATCCTATAGAAGATACGTTAGTAAACGAAGATAAAGTAGAATCGGTTGACCTGTTTGCCGACGAAATGCAGGTAGTTGCAACAACGGAGCCTGTAGCTGAAGTGAGCACAGAAGAAAAAGCAGAAGAGATAAATCCTTCCAATAGTTCAGAAGTAAATCCACAGGAAAAGACCCAGGAACAAAAAAATAATCAGAACCAAAATCGTCCGAACAACGAGCAACGTCACGAGCACAAAAAACCACATCACCAAAATCAGAATAACCAGAACCAGCATCCGCACCACCAGAAACAACAGAAGGAAGAAAATCAATACAACTTTGATGGCATTGTTTTCGCTGAAGGAGTGCTGGAGATTATGCAGGATGGATATGGTTTCCTGCGTTCATCAGATTATAATTACCTGAACTCTCCCGATGATGTATATGTTTCCCAATCACAAATAAAATTATTCGGATTAAAAACCGGTGATACAGTTAAAGGAAGCATCCGTCCCCCACGTGAAGGCGAAAAATACTTTCCGCTTATTAAAGTAGATATGCTTAATGGCCGCGAGCCGGCATGGGTTCGTGACCGTGTTCCATTCGATTATTTAACTCCTTTATTCCCCTACGAAAAATTAAAACTTACTGGTCATACTGCACAATCCATGTCGACACGTATTATGGATATGTTTTGCCCGATAGGAAAGGGGCAGCGTGGATTGATTGTTGCACAACCGAAAACAGGTAAAACAGTTTTGTTGAAAGAGGTTGCGAATGCCATTGCCGCTAATCACCCGGAAGTATACCTGATCATTTTATTGATTGATGAACGTCCGGAAGAGGTTACCGATATGGCGCGTAGTGTACGTGCGGAAGTTGTTTCTTCAACGTTTGATGAGCCAGCAGAAAAACATGTGAAAATCGCTAACGTGGTATTGGAAAAAGCAAAACGTTTAACAGAGTGTGGACACGATGTGGTAATCCTGTTGGATTCTATTACTCGTTTGGCACGTGCTTATAATACGGTTTCTCCTGCATCAGGTAAGGTATTAACAGGTGGTGTGGATGCAAACGCATTGCATAAACCAAAACGTTTCTTCGGTGCAGCCCGTAAAATTGAGAATGGTGGTTCATTAACCATATTAGCTACTGCTTTAACGGAAACCGGTTCTAAAATGGACGAGGTAATTTTTGAAGAGTTCAAAGGAACAGGTAACATGGAGATGCAGCTCGACAGGAAACTGGCTAATAAGCGTGTATTCCCGGCTATTGATATTGTTGCTTCTTCTACACGAAGAGACGACCTTCTTGTTGACGCACCAACGCTTCAGCGACTTTGGGTTTTGCGTAAGCACTTAAGCGATATGAACCCTGTAGAAGCCATGGAATTTATCCAGGACAGGATTCGTAATACCAAAACAAACGAAGAGTTCCTGATCAGCATGAACGGATAATCTTTTTTGAATCACAAAAATTTAGTTTAAGAAGAATGAAAAAGGCAATACTACTTGCAATTGTTTATAGTGTACTTTGTATAGGGTTTAAACTTGGAGTTTTTTATGGTGGAATGATCGATCAGCCTATTGGCAAACTCTCTCATCTCATCACTTTATTATTACTTCTTCCATTTGTGATCTTAACTGTTTACCTAGTAAGGAAAGATAATGGTGGTGTAATAGGAGGGAAGGAAGCAATAAGACAAGGATTGAGTTTTGTAACTTTCGCTGCTGTTATTATGATTGCATTCGACTATGTCTTCTTTGTTACAGAAATGCAGGCTTACTTAAAAGAGTATATGGCAAGAATGGACTACAGAGATCTGTTTAAAGAAGCAATAAAACATAAAAAAGATGTAACTATGTTTGAAGTTGTAAGAGAGCAGATCAGGTACGAAAGATATGTAACTACTTATAGCCTTTCGAGAATGATATTTGGTTACATGGCTGTAGGCCTATTCTCCTCTTTTGTATCGGGAGTCTTCATGAAGAAGGCCTGATCCAGAACATTCTTAAACAATATTCCCGTCACGCATTACAAGTTTGCGATCTGCCATACCGGCCAGTTGTTCATTGTGTGTAATGATCACAAATGTTTGTTTGAACTGATCACGTAGGGTAAAAAACAGTTTATGCAATTCATTTGCAGTAGTTGAATCGAGATTTCCTGATGGTTCATCTGCAAATACAACTCCAGGGTTATTAATAAGTGCTCTTGCCACTGCTACACGTTGTTGCTCTCCACCCGATAATTCGTTTGGTTTATGATGAAGACGAGCTTTTAAACCAAGCATTTCCAGTAATTCCGTCGCTCTTTTTTCTGCTTCCTTCTTAGACGTTTTTGCAATGAAAGCAGGAATACAAACGTTTTCCAAAGCATTAAATTCAGGAAGCAAATGATGGAATTGAAATACGAAGCCAATATTTTTATTCCGGAATTCCGCCAGCTTTTTATCTTTTAATTTGTTTACTACCGTTCCGTTAATGTTTACTTCCCCTGAATCAGCAGCATCCAGCGTTCCCAGTATATGAAGCAGGGTTGATTTACCCGCGCCTGATGCACCAACAACAGAAACAATTTCCGAAGGTTGGATGTGAAGGCTTACACCTTTTAATACCTGCAGGTTTCCATAAGATTTGGTAATATTTGAACACTGGATCATTTTGTTTATACTTGTATTGTAAAACGAATTACAAATATATCATTTTAAACATGAAGATATTCAGATTACTTATTTTGATGAGCATCGTTTTTGTAGCCTGCAAAACAAAGCAAGCTCCGGTTGATTATTCGGCGGAAGGATTTGTGAAAGCAACTGTTATCAAGTATGAAGTAGAAAGTTGTGGGTACATCCTGCAATTGGATAATGAGAAAAGATTAATGCCGGAAAACCTTGCAGACGAATATAAAAAAGACAAGCTGATTATCTGGATCAAATACGAAACTCCTAAGAAACAACCCATGACTACCTGCATGGCGGGTACGGTTGTGAAATTAACAGAGGTAAAGAAATGAATTGAATACAGAAGGGATTGATTAGATTAATGTCACATCGAGCGTAGTCGAGATGTAGATGTTCATATTCTCTACTTCTTCATCGCGGCGAACGTACTGACAATACGCTATTCTTTATTTCCCGAACACTGCATACACGCCAAAGTGATCGCTGTATCCGCCAAGGTATTTAGCTCCAACATAGGTACGTAAAGGCTGGCCTTTATACTTTTCATTGGTTTCACACACTTCCGGGACGTTGTTAACCTTAGCATATTTAAAGGTAAGGTTGTTTTTTCCTTGTTTTGTAAATGCCTCGGTCATAATGATCTGATCGAACAGGTTCCATTTTCCTTTAAAAGATAAAGTGCCTTGTCCATCTGCCAGGATCTTTTCCATTGGGTCGTACATAGTTGCAGCGTTCGTACCTGCAGCATCGCCTGATGTGTTAATTACAGCTTTCACACTTTCATTAGTAGGGTCATCGTTAAGATCGCCCATTATAATAATACGTGGATTTTTTTCTGCTTTACGGATAGAATCAACAATACCTTTTGCAACAGTAGCAGCTGCAACACGCAACGGGTTGCTTTCTGCATCACCACCTCTACGTGAAGGCCAGTGGCAAACCAATATATGAACCAGTTCACCATTTAGTTTCCCATTTACTAATAATTCATCACGTGTTGGCCTTGCCGAATCTCCCGGAAGTTTAACGGTATGAACCGAGCTCGAAATAAGTTTAAAGTACTTTGGGTTGTACAACATGGCTACATCTATTCCTCTATGATCGGGAGAATTGTGATGAACAATGCCATATTTCCTGCTTTTCAGTGCAGGCGTTTTAACCAGGTCTTCCAATACTGCTTTGTTCTCAATTTCAGCCAGGCCCAGGATAGCGAGCCCATCTTTATTTTCATCAACTCCCATATTGGAGATAATGGTAGAGATATTTAATTGTTTTTTCGCATAGCGTTCGCTATTCCATTTACTTTTTGCAGAAGGCAGGAATTCTTCATCATCTATTTTTGGGTCATTGATGGTGTCGTAAAGGTTCTCTACGTTCCAGAAGCCGATCACAACCTTGGTGTTTTTGCCTTTTGCAGCAGCGGATGCCTTTGCAGGAGTTTGAGCCTGTCCACAGCTGATCAGGGCAATTGATGCCAATAAGAATATTTTTTTCATGAATTGAAAGTACTAAATGATGAATCAATGATAGGATACTGAATGATGAAGAAATTGTTATTTTCCACTACCATTCGTGTTATTATTAAATTGTGGTGTGTCAGACAAATTTTTATTTGGCGCGTCAGAAGAATTCTTTTTCTTATTCAGCATGTTTATAACGTCTTCTATTTGTTCAGCACCAATTCGTTTCGCCTGTATTACCTTATTCTTATCTAACACATAAATAACCGGAGTGCTGAAAATATCATATTTCTCTTTCAGGTTGTTTAAGTGAACAGCGTCGGCAACGTTGATCCAATCCAGCTTACTATCTTTAATAAAAGTTTTCCATTTTGCGTATTCATGCTGCGTATATACTGCCATTACTTCAACACTAACTCCTTCTTTTTTCATCTTATGGTAAGCCTCCTGGATGATCGGAATTTCCTTTTTACAATGGCCGCAATCAACGTCCCAAAACACAAGTACTGTATAATCAGCTTTTATGTTGTACATAGGTACCAATAACTTTTGAATAGCATCCTGGTTCTTGTAATAAGCATCTGTTAGTCTTTTGCTATCGTTGATGGTATCAATTCCCATTTTCTGGATCGCTTTTATCCCGGAAGTATCAATTAGCTGAAGGTCCTGTGCTTTTTTTCCAATCAGTAAATGTCTCAGGATATCAGCTCTTTTTATAACCTTATCAAGTTGTTTGTCGTCTAACCATGTTGC
>DASWXS010000525.1:0-1936 GCA_036405375.1 Bacteroidia bacterium | reverse complement strand
TAATGATAATGCTTCTGATATATCTGCTGATAAAGGCTACAATAAGGCTACTAAGAAAGCTACTGGTAAAGCAGGTGAAAAACCGGTGATACCTTCTATAAATAATACAAATAGTAAAAACAATTCAAACAATTTAAACGAACATGAGCACAAGCGAACAAAAAATTATAGAAAATCTTCTGATTCTCCTGGTGGGAGAACTGAGAAAAAAGAAAAGTTGCGCCAAAAGAAAAAAGTCTCCCTCTCCCCTGGAGAGGGCTGGGGTGAGGCAAAACCAACCCTCAAACAAACCCAAACTTACTTTGCTCAGAAGCGATGGCCTACAGTTGAAGCTCAAAAGTTCTTCAATTACTTTCAGAGTAACGGTTGGCTGGTAGGCGGAAAAACACCAATGAAAAACTGGAAAGCAGCAGCAAAAAACTGGATGCTCAACTCTGAAAATTTCAAGCCCCCTTCTCTAAAGGAGAAGGGTGGAGGAATGAAGCAGCTATACACAAAAACAGAAAAAAACTATGACGAACCGTTATGATTATTCCGATGCCATCAAATGGCTTGATGATCGTGGCAAACAAATGTTCGGTCATCACTTCCATATTCAGCAAGAAGATCACGAGATAATTACCAAACTAATATGCTATTTCTTAAAAGACGAAACCATGCTTCGGCATTACAATATCAATCCCGGCAAAGGAATATTGCTTACTGGTCCCATTGGCGCAGGAAAATCAACCCTCATAAATCTCATGCGCTTTTACGAACCGGCAAACACAAGATTTATCATAAAATCCTGCCGAGATGTCAGCTTTGATTTTATAAAAGATGGTTACGAAACCATTCACAGGTACAGTCGGTATAGCTTCAACAAGCACAACCCCGTAACCTGGTGCTTCGATGATCTTGGGACAGAAAACAACCTGAAATATTTCGGCAACGAGTGTAATGTAATGGCAGAAGTGTTATTGAGCAGGTATGATTTATTCGTAAGTCGCAAGCTCCTTACTCACCTTACAACAAACCTTTCCGCTTCCGAAATCGAGGAGCAATACGGCAATCGCATTCGCTCTCGCCTAAGAGAAATGTTTAACCTGATCGCATTCGACAAAACAACAAAAGACAAAAGAAAGTAATAACAATAAAAAACAGAAATCATGAAAAGAGAAACTCCAAATCCACAGAATAATTACAATCAACTTGAGAGAGAAAACAAATTAGTATTATCGTACCTAACCGTCCGGAAGATCATAGGAATTTTAGGACTATTGTTCCCTTTAATTTTATTCCTGGGTTCATTCATTCTTGGTAAGTGCTGCGAAATACAACCGTCAATTAGTAACTACTATCATACCAACATGCGTGATGTCTTTGTTGGTTACGTTTGCACACTTTCAATATTCCTATTCTCGTACAAAGGTTATGATCTCACCGACCGCATTGTTTCAGCCCTCACCGGTATCTTCGGCTTAATAGTAGCCTTAATGCCAACAAATCTAAAAACCGATCCTATCACTGGCTTAATTCCACAATGTAACATTTGGTGCAATGTAGAAAGACATAACTGGATCGGAATTGTACATCTGGCCGCAGCTGGCTTATTTATCTTGGGCATGGCCTATTTTACACTTTTCCTGTTCACTAAGGGCGAAACCAAGCCCACATCACAAAAACTCATCAGGAACAAAATATACCGTATTGCCGGGTATATTATGCTCGGCTGCATAGCAATACTCATCGTCTTTTTCGCTTTGCCGGATAACGTTTCCGAACCCCTTCTTATACTCAAACCCGTGTTTTGGCTTGAAACAATCGCTTTCCTTGCATTCGGTTTCTCATGGTTGGTAAAAGGTGGCGCATTGCTAAAAGATACATTCTGAGCCCAATCCGCTATATAAAACACAAGCTCCTGTGCAAAATTCACCTTGCACAGGAGTTCATTTCT
>DASWXS010000524.1:0-2201 GCA_036405375.1 Bacteroidia bacterium | reverse complement strand
AATAAAATGGTGGAACAATGCAAGTGTATGTTCGGATTTACCCTGTAAAAAAGCAGATAGCTCTTTATCTACTGGCATATTAATCTTTCATAAATTTTTTCATAACCGGGGCCATATTTTCAGGAATATTTTCCTCCCATGCACCGCCATCAGTTTTCTTAATTAACTCTCCCTGCTCATTCACCCTAACGAAGGTAGGGTACGCAGAAACATCGTATTTGGCAGCGATCTTATCACTTTTTGCATCAATGTCACCGTCAATCAGAATAAGTGTTGAGCCTTTTAATGCATCAATCATCAAAATATTACTCAGGGAATTCTTGAATTGCCTGCACGGTCCGCACCAGGTAGCTGTAAAAAACAATACCGGTTTACGTCCTGCAGCCAATTCTTCTTTTACCAACACCATCACTTTTCCCTTCATGGAAGGATCTGCATAAAAATCGATCTTCTTTATATCATTATTGGTTGATGTTTTAAATGCGAATAACACCAATAATACTACAATGCCAGTGGCAGATTTAAAAAGAAAGCCGGATTTTTTCATGTGGATTTTTATTTGAACGAATGTACAAAAAACAATCCTTTATTAATATGACAAATAGAAAACTTATTTTAAATTCGTGTAAAGGATATCAATCTGCTTCACTCACTGGAACCACTACTGATTTAGCATATGATTTGAACTTCTTGAAGAAAAAAAACATGGCGCCAACAGTTACCTGCTGAAACCTGTAGAATACGAAAACTTCACAAAAGTTGCTTCAGAGTTAGGGATCAGCGTTTGAACCTTGTAAGAAACTCCTGCTTTTTTCTTCTCGATAATTCCACAATAGTACCATTTTCCATACTTACAAAGCAAGGCTCTCCTTTCGTATACTCCTTAATGAAATTCATATTGAGCATATAATTTTTGTTGACCCGGATAAAATTATCGTTCGCAGCAAGCAGCTCTTCAAATTCCTTCAGGGTTTTGGTCACCGTATATTTTTCACTCTGATCCGTTGTGATATGACAGTAGCGATCTTCAGCCTCAATGTATGCAATTGTAGAAAGTTTAAGTAAAATAACCTTTTCATTGCGATGCACAACAATTCGTTTTTCTATCGCGCTGTGATTTGTCATGTTGAGCAGGTTATTTACCTGTATGCTCATTTCAACATGATTTCTTTTCTTTTTTGTTGCCTTTCCAACTGCATCTACTAACTCAGCAACTTCTATAGGTTTCAGCAGGTAGTCGAGCGCACTGAACTTTATGGCATTTAGTGCATAACGATCATGTCCCGTAACAAAAATAACCTCGAAAAACAATTCTTTAAAGCGTTCAAGAAGACTGAAACCATTTCCATTCGGCATTTGTACATCCAAAAAAACAAGATCGGGTTTCAACGAATGAATCTGTTCATAAGCAGCATTAACATTATCAGTTTCACCGATAATATCAACCGAGGGGCAAAATTGCTGAAGCAGGTTTCTTAAAACCTGCCTTGCCTTTTCTTCATCGTCAACAATAATTGCTTTAATAACCTCGCTCATAAATTACTTTAAAGTTAATATTATTTCCACTTTTGTGCCTGCCGGTGTTCCGTCCTCATTCTGTAAATTGTATATTTTAACCGATGCAGCACCCGTCATCTTTGTTCGGGTTTCTGCCAGGGTCATTCCTGTAGATACATGACCTGGCGACTTTTTGATTTGCTGCGATGTTTCTATTCCTATCCCATTATCTTCTATAACAATGGTCAACTGCCTTTCCTCTTCAGTGAATGATACTCTTAACTTGCCTTGTCTTTCACTTTTCAGCGGCATTAATCCATGCCAGATTGCATTTTCGATATAAGGTTGAATCAGCATCGGGGGAATCAATACCTGGTAGGTATCAATACTTTCATCAACTACAAACTCCACTGTAAATTTGTTCCCAAACCTGATCTGCTCCAGCTCAATATATGATCTAAGAAATTCTATTTCACGTTCGAGAGTGAGCACTTTCTCCCTCGTATTATTTAATACGAGTCTCACCAGCTTAGAGAATTTTGCCAGGTAATCGGAAGCCTCATGCGCACTTTTCTCAAGAATAAATGCCTGAACAGAATTTAATGCATTAAAGATAAAATGTGGATTCATTTGAGCACTCAACAGCTGCTGCTCCATTTCCAGGTTCTTTTGATTGGCCTTTAACCGACGTTGTTTGAGAAGCA
>DASWXS010000523.1:0-5317 GCA_036405375.1 Bacteroidia bacterium | reverse complement strand
GGCAAGTTCGCCATAACTTAATGCGGCAAATACAGTAATTAAACCGGTAAGTATCCAGCAAACCAATAACCAGGCAGGACTACCAACAGTGCGGGCCATGTCAGAAGACACAATAAAGATCCCGGAGCCAACCATAGAACCTGCAACCAGTAAGGTAGTATCAAGCAGGCCAAGTGTTCGTTTTGTTTCAGTATTAGCGTTCAAAATTGTTTTTGTTTGGATTCATCCTGGTATCAAAAAAGCCAAGAAGTACTATTTTATGTTTTTCTACTCTGTAATAGAGGGCATTATGTTTTGTGATGAGCAGTTTTCTGACATTATTTTCTTTTGAAGAGGCAATTCCCATAAAAGGAGCATCAGAGATCATCTTTAAATGATCTATTAATATTTCATTAAATTCAGATGCTATTTTATCCGACCAATTCTCAACCAAATAATCAATGATTGACTCAAAGTCTTCCAGAGAACCATCAGTCCATACTACTTCAAAAGCCATGTTTTGATTCTTCTCTGGGCTTCTTCATTCGAGATGGTTTTTCCTTCGTCTGCTTGTTTTATCGCAGCATACAATCTAGTTTTTTGACTTTCAGTCAGATCGTCAATAATGTCTCTTTTTTGTGTTTTATGTTGATTCAATATAGAATATACATCTTTGAGAAGTTGTTCATCTTCAACTTCATCAATCAACTTATGAAATGCGGTTTTTAACTCTTTTCCAGACATATCTCAAAGTTAATAAAAAATTTATTAAATAAAAAGAGCGGCTTTTGGCCGCCCTCCGTTTTTAATCTTCGCTATTCATTCGTTCTTCTTTTTCAGCACGCTCCAGGTTGCTTGAACGTTTACTGTATAAAAAGTAAACTAAAATTCCTAACCCTCCCCAGATCAAAAATGCGATCCAGGTATCTTTTCTTACAAAGCCCATTAAGAATAAGTTGAAAGCTACACCAAGACATCCAACTACATATACGGCAGGAGTTTTGTACGGACGTTCCAGTTCAGGTTTTTTGTAACGTAAGATCATTACGGCTACACAAACCATACTAAATGCAAGTAATGTTCCCATGCTGCACATTTCAGAAACTTTCTCAATTGGGGTAACAGCTGCTACAATGGAAATGATCAAACCAACCAATATGGTTGATTTGTATGGAGTTTTAAAACGCGGGTGAAGTGTTCCAAACAATTTTTTAGGCAACAAACCATCTTTAGCCATCCCTAAGAAGATACGTGTTTGTCCCAGCATCATTACCAGCATTACACTCATTAAACCAGCTGTTGCTGCCACTGTAATTAATAAAGTAGCCCACGTTAATCCTACACCACTAAAGGCCGAAGCCACAGGAGCTTTCGTGTCTAACTGATCAAATTTAACCATACCTGTTAATACGAGAGAAACTAAAATATAAAGGATAGTACATATGACAAGAGATGCAATAATTGCAAAAGGAACATCTTTTTTAGGATTGATAGCTTCACCGGCTTGTGTAGAAACGGCATCGAAGCCAATATAAGCAAAGAACACAATTGTTGCAGCAGTGAGCACTCCACCGAATCCGAATTTAAATCCACCTGTAGCTTGTCCGGCAGCATCTAAAATAGGTTGTTTCTCAGGAATAAATGGAACCCAGTTGTCAGTATTAATATAGAATGCACCTACACAAATTACAAATAGTACTACTGCTATTTTTACAACAACAATAATATTGTTAGTACTTGCTGCTTCTTTAATTCCCTTTACAAGGATCGCAGTAATGACCCATGTAATTACAAAAGCAAGTAAATTCACAGCAAAGGTCGGCTCTGCTAAACCATTTTTTAATGCATATTCTTTTGCAGTTACCAGATCATTGCAAAGCCAATAAGGAAGTTCGATTCCAATAATATGCAATAGCTTGTTGAAATATCCGCTCCAGGCAACAGCCACAGTAGTAGCTCCCATCATATACTCAAGAATGAGGTTCCAACCAATGAACCATGCGAAGATCTCACCAACTGTTCCGTAAGCATATGAATATGCAGAACCTTCTACTGGTAATACCGAAGCAAATTCTGCATAACAAAGAGAAGCAAATAAACATCCGATACCTGCAATTACAAATGAAAGTGCTAATGCAGGACCCGCATGGTCGTGAGCTGCGATACCGGTTAATGTAAAAATACCACCACCAATAATAGCTCCGATCCCCAATGAAGTTAATCCCCATTTGGTAAGAACTCTCTTCAGGTCACTTTTCTTCATATCTGCTTCAAATGCTGATATGGGCTTTCTTCTCCAGATAGACATAGTATAATTTTGTTTTATTTAACAATTTAATAATCCTTCAAATATAGTACTTTTTTTCAGCTGGCACAGAATGAGGTAATTAAGACCGGTTTTCTTTATTTATGAGCGGTATCGCTAACAGGTGACTGTTAACATCTCCAATTTATTTAACAAAGTAAAGGCACTTTGTGGGCCTAATTTTAGCTTAAACCAAAATACTCAACATGGCAACTATAACTTTTACAGACGGGTTTAGTTTTAGCAGTGAATCAAACGTTTCACAATTAAGTGAAGAGCAATTGAAGGAGTGCATTAATTCGTTGAATGCGAAAAGAAAAACAATACTTCGAAAGATTGAGTACAGGAGGGAAGATATTATCCGGAGCATGGGAGAACTTACTTTTGATGATCCGGATCTGAATGAATTATTGGATAATTTATCGCAAGCCGATAAAGAGATCAGCTCATTTAAAGAGATGCTCGACGCAGCCGAAAATCCTACAACAGCTGAAGGGCAATTATTACAACTGAGAAGAAGGATAGATGTAATAAAAAATGCTGCTTTGAAAATGCAGGAGCAGAATTGATCTTACAATCCCAGCTCTTTTGCATGTTGGGATGACTTTGAAGGATTCCACGGATCTTCGTACGAACGTTTGAAGAACAATTCATCAATGTATGCAATTGTTCTAACTATACGCAGGTATAATCCAAAATAAAACACCATGCAGGGCAGGTAAGGCAGAAAGTAGGTTACCGATTCATTTTTCCTGGTACGGAATAAGGAGAACACCGTAAACTTCATGAAGTTGGTTAAAGTGTATAAAAGAATATTGAACGGAACGATAAACCCTAATTGTGTGGTGTAATTGATAGCCATATCAAATACATATAACCACCACTTGAAATTGAGCACCAGGTTGTAAGTGATGTTTTCGAAAGAAGAAATGAAGTTGGAGAATTTGAAAGTAGCGTTCGGATAAAATACATCGCGGTGCTTACGTACCCTGAAACGGATAATGGATTTATCCCAACGCAATCTTTGTTTTACTAACTTTTTGAAAGTGTCCGGAACACTTGTCTGGCAAATAGCTTCTGATTCGAATGCTATTTTGTAATTAAGTTTTCTGAGTTTAACGGTTATATCTCCGTCTAATCCCGGTCCAATGTCCCAGCCACCCACACGATCGAGTGCTTCTTTTTTGAATGCGCCGAAAGCTCCTGATACCACCCGGTAAATTCCCAGGTAACTGGAAGTGATTCTTCCTACGGAAATGGTGTCTGCATATTCAATTGCCTGCAATGTTGCACATAAACTTTCTTTATAATTACGTACCTGTACGTTTCCTCCCACTGCTCCAATATTTTCATCCAGGTAAAAGGGAATAATGATCTTCTCAATAGCATCGTTATCATAACTGCAATCGGCATCCAAATGAATTACAATTTTACCTCTTGAGTAACGATAACCTAAATTGGCAGCTGATGCTTTACCTCCACGTACATCATTTCGCAGGAATAAGTTGATGAATCCATTCTTTTGAAGGCTTTTGCAAATGCGTTCTGTGTCATCATCAGAACCATCATCAATTACAATGAATTCGAAATTTGTATAGGTTTGTTCTTTCATCGACATCACCAGTTTATAAATATGCTTCCCTTCATTTTTTCCGGGAACAATAATAGAAACAAGCGGACGATCGATGAATAATTTCTGGCGCGCTACTTCATAACGCATTTTACGGGTTTCTTTACCAATGCGCCAAACAAGTAATGTGGTTAGTTCAAATAAGAAAAAGCGAAGAAACTCGAAGAACACAAAGAACCAGAAGATACGCACCAGTTTGGATGGTCCGACAGCAGAGATATACGCAAAGAAATTATCTAATGCTTCTGTCATTCGGATTGTTCTGTTAAACCTTTGGTAAGTTCTGCCAATTGTTTTTCAAATATCAGGTCTTTGTTGAGCTCAGCAACTTTAAATTGTGTAGTCAGCTGGAATTTATTAAAGTTATTGAACACCATTTCTTCCATTTTATCTACCACTTTCCTGATCATTGCTTCAGCTTCTTCAAATGAAGTATCGTTCAGGCAGATAGTAATTAGTGATGGATTGGAAATATTGATAAAATCAGCTGGTGTAATATTCTCACGGATCAGGTGAACCATTTCCGTTAGAAAGGCACGTTCTTTCGACTTGCCCAGCTTACGGATCAGGTCAAAAACATTTTCCAGGTATATTGCTGAAATGTTAGTACGCAATGTAGTATTGTGCTTGATGCGTTCCTGTTCGTAATGCATCATGGTATTGAATGTTTTATGATCAACTGCTCCGAAAACTTCATCAATGCCACCATATTCAGAAGTAACAATACCTGAGGTTGCAGCGTTCCTTCCTTTTTTAGTTAAGCGATACACATTAATGTTTTTTGAAACCAGGTATTGCACATCCGAATCGGATTTGCACTGCAGGCAAAGTGCTTTCACAATATAATCCTGGAATACTTCGTTGCAGGTTAAGCAGTGATTGATGATAGAAGGTTTATCATAATCAACACCAATGTGTCGTAATGCTTTATTACATTTCGGACAGTTCAGCACACTATCGATCTTGTTCCTGAAATCTGAAATAGGCCCGATGTAACCACAAGGAAAATGATGCACCAGGTCTTCTGATTTCATATTGGCCGAATCACAGCTCGGGCAGATTTCACGGTAAGATAAATGGCCTGCACCGCAAGAGTTGCATAAGTACACGCGATCGTGAAAGTCGGGCCAGATCAGGTTTTCTTTCTGCGCCCAATCCAGTACATCCAACACTTTTACTTCTTCAAAATGTTCGAAGTTGATACTGAGCAGGGGATAAGTAAATCCTATACTGGAATGCAGATCAGGGTATGGCTTCAGCGATCGGATCTCGCGCGTATACATGTAGTTCAGGATCTTCTTCATGATGAGCACTTCGAACGAAGCAGAAGGACTATTATCGATGTGTGTGGAACGCATGAACAATTCCTGGATGTCATTTACTTTTTCAGGGATCTGGTCGAA
>DASWXS010000522.1:0-6278 GCA_036405375.1 Bacteroidia bacterium | reverse complement strand
AAGTTCATGTTCTTCCTTCCAATTACATTGATCATTTCATTGATGGCATCGTTATTAGTTGCATATATCATCAACCCTGTATTTGCAGTTGATTTCATGAAACCTCACCATGAAGAACAAAAAGAATATGGAAAGATCTCTAAAAAAGGTCGTCGCTTATTGATATTCTACGGTGTGATCGCATTACTTGCGTATTTGAGTGGTGGCATTATGATCGGAAACATTGTATTGTTTCTTGCATTATTTATGGTATTTCACCGACTGGTATTATATAAGGTGATAGAATGGTGGCAAACCAAAGCATGGCCAGGCGTTCAGAAACGTTATACCAGATTCCTTCTTTGGAACCTGAAGAAACCTGCAAGACCAATGATCTTAACGTTTGTATTATTTGTATTTGCTATTATACTGTTTGCTGTAAGAAGCCCGAAAGTAGTATTCTTTCCACAGGGAGATCCAAACAATATATTTGTTTACGTGAAGTTACCTGTAGGTACCGACCCGGTTTACACAAACAGCATAATGCGTGAGGTGGAAAAGAAAGTGGATGCAGTCATTGGAAAAGAAAATCCGATTGTAGAATCAGTGATCACTAACGTTACAGTTGGTGTAACCGATCCACAGGATCAGGACCAGAATCAATATCCGAACAGAGGAAAGATTGCGATCAACTTCGTACGTTTCGGTTTACGTAATGGAGAGTCTACGAGTAAATACCTGCAGGAATTACAGAATCTTAAATGGAATATTGCAGGTGCCGAAATCTCCGTGAACAAAGAACAATCTGGTCCTCCTACAGGTAAACCTATCAGTATTGAACTGGCAGGTGATAACCTGGAAGAATTGATCCAGAATTCAAACGATCTGAAACGTTTTCTTGATGCGAAGAAGATCCCCGGTGTGGTTGATCTGAAAAAAGACCTGGAAGACAACAAGCCCGAGATTGTATTTGACATTGATCGTGAACGTGCCAATAGAGAAGGTATTTCAACAGCTCAACTTGCTTTCGAGATCCGCTCAGCTGTGTTTGGAACAGAAGCTGCCGGGAATAATGGCATGACACCTTCCAAGTTCCGTGATGTAGATGATGAATACCCGATTCAGCTACGTTACAAATACGAACAACGTAACAACATCGAAACCATCAGAAACCTGAAGATCACATTCCGAGATATGAATATGGGTGGTCAATTACGTTCGGTTCCGCTTTCGGCTGTTTGTAATGTATATTACTCAAATACATACGGCGGTATCAAACGTAAAAACTACGAACGCGTGATTACTTTAGGATCAGATGTAAAAGCGGAGTTTAACGCAATTGAAGTTGCAGCTAAAGTTGAAAAAGCGGCTAAAGGATTTGTGCCAACAGGTGATGTGAAAGTGAAGTTTGGAGGCCAGGGAGAAGAGCAGGCCGAAACAGGTGCATTCCTCGGACGAGCCTTAATGATCTCTTTTGGTTTAATGTTACTGATTCTTGTGCTTCAATTCAACGCTTTAGGAAAACCATTGATCATTATGACCGAGATTTTCTTTAGTATCATTGGTGTATTATTAGGAACAGCGATCTTTAAAATGGACATGAGTATTGTAATGACTGGTGTAGGTATTATTGCATTGGGCGGTATAGCAGTACGTAATGGTATCTTATTGATTGAATTTGCCGAAATGCAGCGTGCACAGGGAATGAGCCTGTGGGAAGCAACTGTGGAAGCAGGAAGAACACGTATGACACCGGTTATCCTTACCGCTACTGCTGCGATTCTTGGTTTAATTCCACTAGCGGTTGGTTTAAATATCGACTTCCAGACTTTATTTACCACAGGTAATCCACACATTTATTTTGGTGGTGATAACGTTACCTTCTGGGGGCCTTTATCATGGACAATGATTTTTGGTCTTGCTTTCGCAACGGTAATTACATTGATAGTTGTACCTGCGATGTACTTAATGAGCGAACGATTGAAAAGACGCTCTGAAGTTATCCTTAAACATTTCGAAATGGGCCATGCGCTAATGTATGTTCCATTCCTGATCCTGGTTCTTCGCTTCACATTATGGAGAAAGAAAATAAAACTGGATTACGGTGATCTGGATGCATAATTTAAACAAACAAAAGCCGGAGCAATTGCTTCGGCTTTTTTATTTAACCGATCATCTGTAAAACATAGAGAGTAAGCGAAATTTTAGAAAGATTTAATCATTTAACTACAAAGTGTTATTATTCTGTCATACGAATATTGTATCTTCGTCCTATGTATCGTATCACCAGTTATCTCTCGTTGGGTTTAGGAATATTGGCAGCATTAAGCGTGGTCAAAGTGCAGTTTTTATTTATTGGAATGATCTGTTGCATCCTGGGATTTGGGGCGTCGATCATTAATATTTTTATCCAGACAAAATACCAGATGGAAAAAAGAACATTCACGCGTGCACACGCAGGGATTCTTTTATCATCTGTACCTGTAATTTATATTTTGATTATCGTCTTTATATCTAAGTCGTAAGCACATGTTAGTTGCTTTTAAAAATTATCTTTCATTAATTAAATTCAGTCACACGATTTTTGCATTACCCTTTGCACTAATCGGCTTTGTACTTTCCATAAAAGATAACCTGTCAGCATTTAATCCATTGTTATTAATGTATGTGATCCTGTGCATGGTGTTTGCACGAAGCGCAGCTATGGGTTTCAACCGCTATATCGACAGAAGATTCGATTCACAAAATCCAAGAACAAAAAACCGCGAAGTACCTGCCGGAATAATTTCCGCAAATGCTGCTTTGATCTTTGTTATTATCATGTGTGTTTTATTTGTGGCAACTACCTGGTTCATTAACCCGATCTGTTTTTATTTATCTCCCGTCGCATTGTTTGTTGTATTAGGCTACAGCTATACCAAGCGATTTACGGCATTATGCCATCTCGTACTGGGAGTTGGATTAGGCCTGGCACCAATTGGATCTTACCTGGCAGTTACAGGAGAGTTTGCATGGCTGCCACTGCTATTTTCATTTACTGTATTTTTTTGGGTAAGCGGTTTCGATATTATTTTCGCATTGCAGGATGAAGAATTCGACCGGTCTTTAAACCTAAAATCCATACCAAGTTATTTAGGAAAAGTAAAAGCATTGCGCCTTAGCGAATTTCTGCATGTATTAAGTGCCGGGTTTGTAATCGCAGCCGGTTACGTTGCAGGGTTTGGGATTATTTACTGGATAGGTGTTGCATTTTTTTGCAGCTTGCTGGTATATCAGCACGCCATTGTAAAACCCAATGATCTGAGCCGTGTTAATCTTGCATTCGGAACAGTTAATGGTATTGCAAGTGTTGTATTCGCCTGCTTCACGCTTTCTGAAATAATATTGAACTAATGTTCTTCTTTGGATTCATCATTCATGCGCTTACTCATAAACGAACGATAAAGTTTGTTTACGTTCCATTATTATTAATGGGATTAACATTATGGCTTTGTAACAACTGGGTAAAGAAAAGTTCCGAAAAGTGCTATAGCGAAGTAAAAGAAATACCGGCCAATAATGTAGGTTTATTACTTGGAACAAGTAAATATGCAAGAGGCGGAGAAAACCTGTTTTTCCTTTACAGGATAAATGCTGCACTGGAATTATTCAAAGCCGGTAAAATAAAACACATATTGGTAAGCGGTGATAATCATGTGCTTGAATATAACGAAGCAGAAGACATGCAGAAAGCACTGATCAGCGCAGGAGTACCGGATTCGTGTATCACACTTGATTACGCTGGTTTTCGCACACTGGATTCTGTAGTTCGTTGTGAGAAAGTATTCGGGCAAAAAAAATTCACCATCATCAGCCAGCCTTTCCATAACGAACGTGCCTTATTTATTGCAAAGGGCTTCGAGCTCGATTGTGTAGGATTTAATGCAAAAGATGTTCCTGCCAATTATTCCATAAAAACGAAAGTGAGGGAATATTTTGCACGCGTAAAATGTGTGCTTGATATTTATATTCTGAAAACAGAACCCAAATTCCTGGGTGAACAAGTTCACATCGCTGTTTAATTTTCCCGAAACCTAATACTTCATATTCTATTCAATTGCTATTTTTTTTGTTTCCTGATTTCTTTTTTATTTTTGCTAAAACGTTTTAGTAATGAAAATGAAATTTGCAGTCTACATTTCAATTGTTGTTGTAATTATCAGCAACAGATCATTTGCTCAATGTTCCTTTAGTCTTGGAAATGATACATCATATTGCCAGGGACAAAGTTTTAATTTAACTCTTAATGCCCCTGCAGGTATGACCAATTATTTATGGAGCACCGGGGCAAGTACTTCCAGTATTACTGTAACAACAGCGGGAACATATAGCTGTGGAGTTACACAATTAAGTAATGACTTAATTACAAACGGAAATTTTTCTTCGGGAAACTCCGGGTTCTCCAGTTCATACATTGTTGGAACAGGCGGAACATGGGGGCCGCTTTCCAATGAAGGTCAATACCTGGTAACAACAAATGCTTCGCTTGCCCATAATAATTTTCCAAGTTTTACAGATCATACAGGCGGTGGAAATATGATGGTGGTAAACGGATCCGGAACTCCGGGAACAAGCGTGTGGTGTCAAAGCATTACTGTTATACCCAACACCAATTATAATTTCTCTACCTGGGTGGCGACCTGCGTTGCAGGGTCTGCAACTGAACTATCCGATCTTCAATTCTCCATCAATGGTAATTTATTAGGCAGTGCATTTTCTCCTCCTATGGCTTCCGGGCAATGGGCACAATTTAGCGCGCTATGGAATTCGGGTTCAAACACAACTGCGTCTATTTGCATCGTAAACCAAAACACTACAGTTTCAGGAAATGACTTTGCACTCGACGACATTTTTTTTCAGCAAATATGTACGGCAAACGATGCTATTACCATTACCGAAAATCCATCACCAACAGTAAGTTTCGCTGCACCTCCTGCACAGCTTACCTGCAATGTTCAAACAGCTCAGTTAAATCCAACGGCATCTCCAAATGTTTCATATAATTGGTCAGGTCCAAATACAACCGTAGCTGATACGCTCTTAAACTATACTGCAAGCGATCCGGGCGTATACATCATTACTGTAACCAATTCAAACAATTGCACCGCAAGCGCAAGTACAACCGTGGCTGCAACTTCAACTTTCCCAATTGCAGATGCCGGACCTGCAACACAAACCATTGCCTGTCCCGGTTTAACTATAACCTTGTCGCCAACACAGCAACAATCCAATTATTCTTATTCGTGGACAGGACCAAACAATTTCAGCTCAACTTCCTTTAGCCCCGGAACAGTTAGCACAGATGGCTATTATGTATTAACTGCTACAGACCTTGGTACGGGCTGCTCGAAAAAAGATAGTGTGAAGATCGTAACCAATAATTTTCCAGTAGCCTCTTTCAGCGCCGATCCGCAATCAGGTAATTCGCCGCTCGACGTACACTTTACCAATAACAGTTCTTTCGCAACTGTATACACGTGGAATTTTGGAGAAGGCAATAATATTAATTTAACAGGTAACCCGGAACACATTTATCTTACCGACGGATCTTATCATGTGATGTTGGTTGCCGGCAATGGAAATCCGGCCTGCAAGGATACAAGCTATCTTGAAATTGTTGTTCTGCCCAATTCGGCGCTCATTATTCCAAATATATTCAGCCCGAATGGAGACAATATTAATGATGTATTCCAATTGAAAGCAATTGCTGTAAAAGAGTTAACCGTTGATATCTACAATCGTTGGGGGCAACATGTATTAACCTTTAACGGATTAACTTCTTCCTGGAGTGGAAAGGAATATAGTGAAGGAACTTATTACTACCTGGTAAAAGGAAATACAGAAGATCACAAGCTGATTGATGAGAAAGGAACTGTTCAATTGGTTCGTTAAGCGCTTATTGGCTCTGTATCTTTTGAATTGAGGCATCGATCTGCCTTTGCATATTCTTAAAAAACTGGAAACGTTGTTTTTCAGCGCTGCCACTTATCAACGACGATTTTTTGATCAGGTTCTTCATCCAATGCTCAATCTCCTTACAAAAAACTTTATTGGCCGTTGTCAACGAATTCATAGTATTAAATGAGATGTATGAAAAATTGTTCGTTCCCGCTTTTACATGAATACAGTTGGTGCCGATAACCAGGTCGCTGTTATATAAATGATATGTGCCTCCTGCTCTTTTACCACTGTTCATCTTTTGCTCCATTTCGGCAAACATACTTAAGCGATCTGCCAGCTTCTTTACATTTTCCAAAACT
>DASWXS010000521.1:0-3176 GCA_036405375.1 Bacteroidia bacterium | reverse complement strand
GTAAATGGAACCGGATCTGAATCATACGCTTTACGACGCATCTGGTTAATATACCAATCTGTTTGCAATAAACTTAAGTTCACAACACGAATGTCTGTTCTGATACCTTCCACTTCCTGCGCATACCATAATGGGAATGTGTCGTTATCTCCATTGGTGAAAAGGATAGCATTTTTAGCACAACTGTTCAGGTAATTCACAGCAAAATCCCTCGCCATGGAACGTTTTGCACGACTGTGATCATCCCATCCTTCTTTTGCCATGATACATGGTCCAGCCAAAGCAATAATAGTAGCAAGAGTAGCAGCTGTTTTGATATTCAGTTTTGCTGCTGCCAATAACTTATATATTGCGAGCACTCCAAAACCTATCCAGATCGCAAACGCATAGAATGATGCTGCATAAGCATAATCACGTTCACGTGGCTGGTATGGATACTGGTTAAGATATACTACAATTGCCAGACCTGTAAGGAAAAACAATGCTGTTACCACAAAGGCAGAAGAACGATGCCTGCGGATATGGAACACAAGCCCTAATAATCCAAGAATTAATGGAATAGCGTAAAACTTATTGTTTGCTTTATTATTTGCAGCGGCACTTGGCATTTCAGCAGTATTGAAACCAAGCATTTTATCATCAAGACCTTTAAATCCTGTTATTACATTTCCTTCTGTAGGGTTATTGTTTAAACCTTGTACATCATTCTGTCTTCCAATAAAATTCCAACCAAAATAACGAAGGTACATATAACCGATCTGGTAATTTTTAAAGTAAGTAAGGTTCTCACCCATTGTTGGAACATAAATGGTTTCTGTTTCACCATTGTATCCCTGAACCTGTTTTGGTTTTCCCTTTATATTACCCCAATATTTGTAGGCTGCTTCATGGTTAGCCTGTGTGCTCCACATACGTGGGAATGGGGTACAAAAATCTTTATCATAATTTGGAATAGATTCTTTTCTATCGTCTGTTATAATATACTTCCCGGTTTTTTTATCCTGTGCGTATACAGGATTTCCGTCTTTGTACTGCTGGTTTTTATCCAAAGGTGCATTGTAATAATTTCCATAACCAATTGGCCAGTCACCATATTGCTCACGGTTTAGGTAAGACAATAAAGTAATCGCGTTTTCCGGATCATTCTCATCCATTGGTGTATTTGCCTGGGAACGGATAACCAATACAAAGAAAGAAGAGTAACCGATAAGGATCATCGCAAAACTCAATGCTACCGTATTCAACACCTCTTTTTTGTTTTTCAGGTAGTGTAAAGCGAACACCATACCTCCTAAAACAATAAGTCGGGAAGCAATAGAACCGAAACCGCTACCAGAGATCAATGCGAAAATGGAGAAAAGTATTGCACCGAAGAATGCAATTTTGTAATGTCCCTCTTTACCATTTATTGAATAAGTGATACTTGCTACAAGGAAAGTCAACAACAGGGCGAAATAGATAATAGTTCCGGTATTGAAACCCATACCCAGTTTGTTGGTGAAGAACAACTCATAATCAGCCGAAAGTTTTACTATTCCTGGGATTACTCCTGCCTGGATTCCACCAAGTATAATAAGGGAAAGAATACCGGTAATAAACCAGCCTCCCCAGCTGAACTTGTATTTTTTATAGTAGTAGATAAAGCATATTGCCGGGATAACCAATAAGTTCAATAAATGGACGCCAATAGATAATCCCATTAAATAAGCTATAAGAATCAACCAGCGTGTAGCTGTAGGACTATCTGCTTCCTCTTCCCACTTAAGAATGGCCCAGAATACAATAGCCGTAAAGAAAGATGACATCGCGTATACCTCACCTTCAACTGCTGAAAACCAGAATGAATCAGAGAAAGTATAAGCAAGGGCTCCAACAACACCTGCACCCAGGATAGCGAACATTTTACCGCCTTCAATGGATTCACCTGTTTTGATAATTACTTTTTGCGCCAAACGAGTAATTGACCAGAAAAGGAATAAAATAGTGAACGAGCTGCAAAGCGCGCTCATCACGTTGACCCACATAGCTGCTTTGGTAGCATCTCCAAATGAAAACAACGAAAAGAACTTCGCGATCAGCAGGAATAGCGGTGCTCCCGGAGGGTGACCAACCTCTAGCTTTTGAGAACAGGCGATATACTCACCACAATCCCAAAAACTTGCCGTCGGCTCAATTGTTGAGCAATACGTAAAAGTTGCGATTGCGAATACCAGCCAACCGATAATGTTGTTTAAATTTTTATAATTCAGCGTCATATTTTTAAAGAATAGCTTGCGAATTTAACTAAAAAAGCGTTGGGAAATTGTTTTTTTACTTTGTTAATTTACCCAAATTACCCACAGGACTTAAATTATAGTCCGGGTGGATCAAAAAAGGTGATTTTATAGATTATACACTTAGACAACTATATGGTTCAAAGGTATATTTTCATATTTCTTCATAGAAAATCAACGAATTACGGGCTTTCATTTGAAAAAATAAGCTGTAAGGTTTTCCAGAATAAAAAAAAGTATTATTTTTGCAGCCCGTTCTGAAAAGAACACCCTGTCCGATGGTGTAACTGGCAACACGCTTGATTTTGATTCAAGAAAGTCTAGGTTCGAGCCCTAGTCGGACAACTTTAAAGGAAATCCCCTGATACCACAAGTTCAGGGGATTTTTGTTTTTATTATGTGAGCTTACGCCCAAAAGCATTAAAATATCAATATTGACAGCCTTTTCAGCCCATTGTAAGAGACTCAATTTTCAAATAATCGTTTGCAAAATCAAAACAGCCTTATTTCGAGGTAAGTTTGAGAAATCAAAAACACGTAATTATGAATCCAAAAATCAATCTTAGTTCTGAATTCGCAAGAATTCAACGCAACGTTGAAACGGTTAGAATAATTGTTACAACGGTTTTTATTGTACTGTCAATAACCCACTGTATAGCTTATGCAAAAGGGGCAAATTCAGTTTCAAAATAATAGTAAAGAGGGGTTCGCCCCTTTTTTTACTCTATAAGAGTTCTCAGCCTGTAAACAATTCCTTCAACTTCTATATTCACCAGGTATTGCCCACCTGGTAAGCCGTTTGCAGGTTTTATTTTAAAACTTCCCTTTTCCGATTCATTGCTATAGAAGGAATCAGTATGCACAGTATTTCCTTTCAGATCATAAATTTTAATCTTTATTTCA
>DASWXS010000520.1:0-17614 GCA_036405375.1 Bacteroidia bacterium | reverse complement strand
CCTGAAGGTGAGAAGGGACTATTCTTCTATAAACTACCTTTTATTTTACAGCTTTAACCGTTTGCAGTACCCTGCTTTCTGCAATAATTTTCACATAGTAAACGCCATTTACAAGAGAACCAGTATCCAGTTTTATTTCGTTGTTTCCTTTTGTTATTGAAACATTTTCCTGCATTACTTTTGAACCCAGAATATTTACAATTTCTATTTTACCGTATGCAGCCAAAGAAGAATTAAATGTTATAACAGTGGTTTCTTCCATTGGATTTGGAAACAATGTTGTTTCTGCAAGCACCGTTTTATTTTCTGCAATACCAACAGAAGGGGCAACAACAGTTAATGTGCTGATAACTCCATTCGTTGACATTTGCTGTGTTATTCTTGATGTGGAATCACAGGTGGAGTTTGAACATCCGTAATTATCGCCCACAGTGAGGCATATTAAATAATTGCCCGGCACCGCATAAGTATGAGTAGGATACATTTGACTAGAGGTAGTCCCATCTCCAAAATCCCATGTGCAGGATTGTATAAAGCCGCTGCTGTTATTTACTGCATACCAGCTACCGGCATTGGTAGAATCTTCCCATAGGTCAAATGCCGCATGGCAGCTGCTTCCAGGAGATCCTCCTACAGGTATAGCCACTATCATCGAATCTTTACAGATCATAGTAGCAGAAATGTATTCAGCATAAAATTTCACCGTATGAAATCCTGAAGAGGAGAATGCATATGCAACGCTGTCTGTGTTCGGAAAATAATTACCTTCAATCAAGAAGTAACAACTGGTATAACCAATACTTGAATAACCTTTAAGACTCACCACGTTGTTCGGAAGATTGTGTTGCTGCATGCTCATCTGCATATTACAGGCAGGATCCTGGACAAAAAAGTGCAATGCAAATGAATCGGCACATGATGTTGAAGTAGAACTATCGTAAGCCGCAACGTAATAATTAAGATCATACCAGCCTCCCTGGGTAAATGAATAAGATAATGTATCTACACTTGAACTGTTATTAGTAAGGATAAGATTTCCCAGTGCATCCCGCATACTCCAGTCGGCCTGGTAAACCGGGAAAGTGCTGGAAACTGAAGGAATAAAGTTAATATCTGAATCTGTTGCCCCTTGTTGTCGTGTTACATAAACATGAACTGAGCAGGGAACTATTGGCGGGGGAGCATTTACAACGTAAATGGTATCCACATCTGTTGCCGTACAATAACCCGTGCTATCCATGGCATTCATATCATAAAAAGAAGCGGTGGTAGTAATAATGAACATTCCATTTGCATAATACTGGTGCGATCCCGAGGCATTTGCAGTTGTATCAAAAAATGCGGTTCCATCCCCAAACTGGATATAAGCGGATGACGAAAGACCCGGATCTCCTATTGCTTGTGTGTTGAAATCAAACAGGCCATTGCCATTATCCGTGATCGTTGTGGAGGCTGAACACTGTGCCTGGAGGGATGTTGAAGTAAAACTGATTGCAGCTACTAAAACCATTAATTTGTAAAATTGTTTCATATACTATTATTTTTAATTAGAAAATCCTTTACCATAAATCTTTATTTTCAAAATTACTATATGAGTTCTTTTTTCT
The DNA here is from genome assembly GCA_036405375.1 of Bacteroidia bacterium. Classification (GTDB taxonomy): domain Bacteria; phylum Bacteroidota; class Bacteroidia; order B-17B0; family Aurantibacillaceae; genus JADJDM01. The sequence goes on along the minus strand of DASWXS010000520.1, from coordinate 16,007 downwards.
GCTACCAGTTGTTAAGTCAATCCTGCCACTTACAAATTTATTTCCGCAGCTGCATAGAGCAAAAGGTCTTTCAACCCATTTTCCTGTGCTTTATTTATCTTTTCTAAAACAAATAACCCCCACTCACCCGGAGGCAAGAAGGGGGCTATTCTTCCTACAAACTATTCTTTATTTAATAGCCTTCACTGTTTGCAGTACTCTGTTTTCTGCAATTACATTAATGTAGTAAACACCATTTACAAGAGAACCTGTATTCAATTTGATTTCGTTGTTTCCTTTTGTGATCATTACATTTTCAGAAGCAACAACTGCACCCAATACATTTACAACCTCAACCTTAGCATTTGCAGCCAAAGATGAATTGAATGTTAATACAGACGCATCAGTCATTGGGTTAGGGAATACTTTTGTTTCTACCAATACTGAATTGTTTTGCGCAATCCCCACAGCTGGAGCTGTTACTGTAAGTGAACCAATAATTGAGTTAGTCGACATTTGTTGAGACATTCTGAAAGCAGCAGATGAATCGCAGGTTGAACTTGAACATCCGTTTGCATCAGCAATGGTTAAACAAATAATATAGTTACCCGGAATAGCATACGTATGTGTTGGATAAGCAAGGGTTGAAGTACTACCGTCACCAAAATCCCACATGTAAGTAAGCGCTCCTGAACCGCTGGAGTAGTTAATTCCATGCCACAGACCAACATTTGTTGAATCTTCCCACAGGTAGAAACCTGCGTTACATGAAACGGGATTTCCACCACCAACCGTATAGATTACACAAATAGAATCATAACAGTATGTTGCCTGGGTTGAATCTTCAGCATAGTAACAAACATTGTAAGATCCCGGTCCCGGGAATGTATGATTTACACTGTCAACATTAGTATAGTATTGGTTATCTGCCAGTATAAAGCTGTATGTATAAAAGTTATTGGCATATCCCCAGATAACCGCAGAGTTTCCACCGGTTGGAGTAACATTTACATTTACCTGCAGGTTACAGCCGATTGGTGGATCAGTAACAAAAATAGTTGTATATACCGAATCGCTGCAATAGTTTGCTGTAAGACTATCATACGATGACGCAGAGAACCCAATATGATAGGGGCCACCAATAGGGAATGTATAGGTCATTGTATTCAGGTTATAACCGGATTGAGAATAAACGTAGTTTCCTGTACTATCTGTAATAATCCAATCACCCATAAAAAAACTCTGGGACGTATTCACATTAGAACTGAAGTTATAAACTAAAGAGTTGCTGCCTGACTGATTGCTATAAATTGAAGTCGCGGTAACTGAGCAGGCAATATCATTTACAAAAACACTATCCCAAACTGTAGTTGAACAATTGATGGAGCTATCAGCCGGATCGTATGCAAAAAGGTGCGACGAAACCAGGTATACTCCGTTTGCAGTATAAGTATGGTTATGACTAAAATTTGCACCAATTCCATAAGTACTTGTTCCATCTCCATAAGATATTTGTGTATAAGCATCCCATCCCGGAGTAAAAGTAGATTGATTGGTAAAATCGATGGTTCCCTGCCCCTGGTTAGTTACTGTGGTAGAGATTGCGCATTGTGCCTGAACACCGGCAACTGCCATAACAGCAAGCCCGGTAGCAAGCAAACGGCCTTTTAATTTTTGTAAGGTTGTTTTCATTTTTGTGTTTTTAAGTTATTATCGCCTTTGTCTGATGCAAAAATGATAATTGCATGGAGAGCGGGCAAGCCTATTTGGTCAATTTCTTACCTGTTCAAAATGTGTTTTATACCCTCCGCCGTGAGTCCCATCAACATATTGTTGTTCAGAAAATAAGCCTCTTCTTTTTGCAGATAGTAGTATCTTTGCACATCCGTATGCCAATAACCAACGATAGCCTTCTTCACAAACCTGATTCTGCTTTCTTACATGCACAATCGTATCCGCATATATTTGAAGGTCATCAATTGGTTCCAAAAAGCACCTCTGTGGAGCTACTTGGTAAAGAAGAATTGGTTTGGCCGGCTTTTGTATTTATTATTGGGTTTATATTACTTGTACTTATCCGGACAACAAGTGCAAAGAGGTTCTTTATGATTCTTAAAGCTATTTTTACGTTAGGCGCTTCCAAGCAGCTGATGCGCGAAGACTATAAGCTAAACAAAGGATCGGCAGTATTATTCTCTATTGTATTTGTATTGCATTTTTCCTTTTTCCTCTTTGAGGTTAATAGCTATTATGGTTATTTTCATTACCCGTTCAACTCATTCTTATTTTACCTTCTTATAATAGGTTGCGTACTCACAGCTTATGCACTGAAAATCATTGTTTCCAAGCTATTCTCATCACTTCTGCTGGCTAAAACGGAGACAGACGAGTATATTTTCAATATTTTCCTTTCTACTAATGCAATTGGTTTATTCCTGTTCCCGGTTATTGTTTGTTCAGAGTACTCCCAGTTGCCGGTTCACTACTTCCTCATTTCCGGAATAGCGTTATTGCTTATATTTTATACAATCAGGGTATTTAAGGGTATAGCAGTCGCTTATGTTTCAGGAAGATTTTCAATTTTCCATTTATTTTTGTACTTTTGCGCCTTGGAATTATTGCCGTTAATCGTAGTAATTAAATTATTAGTGAGCAGAATTCTTTAATTCAGCATAAATTTAACAGGTTCAAGCAGAATGGCGCAAAAGAAAACTACCGCAGCAAAGACGAAGAAAACAGCTGCAAAAAGCAAAAGCACCAAAAAAAATACTACAAAACCTTTGGCTAAAAAAGCTAAGGCTGCTGCTAAGCCGTTAAAAGCAGTTCAGGCAAAAGGAAAAAAGACAAAATCTATTCCGGCGAAAAAAACTACAGTAAAGCCTGTAAGTAAACCTGCACGTCCTGTAACAAAGCCTGCACCGAAAACAACTGAAAAAAACATTCAAAAAAAGGAAGTTGTTAAGGTAAAAACTGCAATTGCAACAGTTGCTGTACCCAACAACGATAAAAAACCTGAGGCTCCGAAAACAACTAAAGCTGCGCGTGCAGCGTCAAGTAAGCCGGTTTCCAATCCGGGTCCTCAATATGTAGAAGCTGATAAAAATAGTCCAAGGGTTAAAGTCAGAACTGTATTAATCTCTCAACCTAAACCGGATAGTGAGAAATCACCATTCCTGGAGATCGCCCGTAAGTATAACCTGAAAATGAATTTCCGCCAGTTCATACAGATTGATCCTGTGCCTGCACGTGAATTCAGGCAACAGCGCATTAACCTGATAGAACATAACGCGGTTATTTTAACAAGCCGTGTAGCTATTGACCATTATTTCAGAATGTGTAACGAAATGCGTTATACCGTTCCGGAAACAACAAAATATTTTTGCCTTACTGAATCTATTGCATACTATCTTCAAAAATATGTGCAATACAGAAAACGTAAAATATTTTACGGACAGGCTTCTATCAACGATCTTGTAGACGTTATTAAAAAACATAAGGAAGAAAAATTTCTTTTGCCTGTTTCTGATGTGCACCGCGAGCGCATCGTGGATTTCCTGGATGAAATGAAACTGAATTATTCGAAAGCTACATTTTACAGAACTGTATGCGCTGATCTTACCGACTTCAATGGTAAACTGGATTATGATGTAGTTGTGTTCTTTACTCCAAAAGGAATAGAATCACTTCACAAAAATTTCCCGAACTTCAAGCAGGGTGATGTGCGTATCGGGGCTTTTGGTGTTGCAACGTGTAATGCAGTAAAGGCAGCGAAACTACGATTGGATATCGCGGCTCCAACCAAAGAAACGCCTTCAATGGCAACGGCTTTGGACAATTATATTCGTGAAGTAAACAAACGCTAAAATGTTCACGTTCAAAAAAACGGAACGTCTTTCTTCCAAAACAGATATTGCGTTGCTTTATTCTTCCGGGCAAAACAAATCATTTTATCCTCTTAAAATTTTCTGGCGCGAGCACAATTTCGAAAATGAGTTTCCCGTTCGTGTTTTGATAACAGTTCCGAAGAGATCTTTTAAAAAAGCAGTAGACCGCAATCTTCTCAAAAGACGGATCCGGGAAGCATACCGCCTGAATAAACTTCCGGTGTATGAAGCGCTTGCCAGGTCCGGAAAAAAACTGGACCTGATGATCCTGTTCATCCATAAAGAAAAATCATTATTACCTGAAATTGAGAAAGCGCTTAAAAAGGCGCTGGACATGCTGATCAGCGAAACAGGGAAATCAGCTTCAGCTGAAAAACCGCTCGAAGGTTGAACTGAAAAAGTGGAACACCAGGTATAAAACAACCGTCCAGAAAACTACAGAAACCGACATCCAGATAATTGTTTTTTTTCTGTCGTCAAAAAAACGCAAAGCCAAAAATACACCAAGAGGTATAGAGAGCAGAAGAGGTGAAATAGCCGCTATTCCAATTATTCCCACACGTTTTGCGCGGATAATAAAGCGGTTGGTTTTTGTAAACACCTTTTTATTTTTATTCCTGCCCGGGAAATACTTATCCATAAGGATGTTCACTCCTTTCATGATTCCACCAATCAGGTAAGAAAACACAATTGTACCGGTAATTCCACCGGATGAACAAATGAGAAGGGCTTCAAGAAAAGAGAAACGGAAAGCAAAAACTGCCGCAGGTATTCCCGCTAATCCCGGCTTCAGGGCACACGAAATAAAAACAGTAATTACTTTGCCCCAGTCGAGATCCATTGCTATAATTTTTCACCGTAAGCCAGGTCGCCTGCATCACCAAGCCCCGGAACGATGTATGATTGCGCTGTTAATTCTTCATCAACAGCTCCTACCCATAATGTATAATTACTATGAGGCATGTGCGCTTTAATATATTCAATTCCCTGCTTGCTTGCTATTACAGCAACTATGTGCGTATGCTTTGGCATTCCTTTACTAACAAGCGCTTTATAAGAAAGCACCATAGAAGCCCCGGTTGCAAGCATTGGATCGGTAATGATCAATGTTTTATCTGCAAGCGAAGGGCTTGAAAGATATTCTATAGCAATATCAAACGTATTGTCTTTATGATGTCTTCTGTAGGCAGAAACGAATGCATTTTGCGCTCTGTCGAATACATTCAGGATACCTGTATGAAGAGGTAAACCTGCTCTCAGGATAGTTGAAATCACCGGCTGCTGATCCAGTATCAATGTTTCTGCTTCACCAAGCGGAGTTTGGGTAATTATTTTTTTGTACTCCAGTTTCTTACTGATCTCGTATGCGAACATTTCGCCCATACGTTCCAAATTTCTCCTGAAACGCAAAGGATCTTTCTGTATCGATACATCACGTATCTCTGCAATGTATTGATTGAAAATACTGTTGTGTTCGGAAAGATTGTGGATCATGGGGTACAAAATTTTTATTGGTTAAGATACTTAATATTTAAACACAAAGATAACAAGCGGTTCAAGAAAACCACTACAATTATATATTTAAAAAATTTAAAATTATTACTCGATGTTTACCGCAGAGTTCAGAAGGAACAGGGAATAATTATCATCGATTTTTTCGAAAGCAACTTTTAGTTTGTTGCCTGATTTCATGGCGATTGTTATGAATCCAAGGCCAGCACCACCTTTTTCAGAAAGCTGGTTGTTTTCCAGGTGATCCATGTAATATTGTTTCAGTTCAGCAGGATCCTGGAATCCGTTGATGATATTGATCTGTTTTTGCAGGCCTTCTACAGCGGCATTGCTGATCAGGTTTGCAGAGATCATATCAACTTTTACGTGGTTTTTTGCAAGTATAAAAAAGCTGCGCTGTTGCCCCTCCAGGTTTTTGTGCCCATGGATGAGCATATTCTGAAGCGTTTCTACGGAAATAAAAAAGATTTTTCTGAGTGGCCCTTTCGCTATAGCATTTTCAATAACACTGCTTTCCACCTGTCCTTCCAGGTTAGAGATACTTTCCTGCGACAGGTCACCAAAATGTTTCACTAACACAGAACAATCTTTGTTTGCAGAAATTTCCTGCAACAAACTATTGTATTTGTTCTCAAAAAATGTGAGGTCTATGTTAGTAGCGTCGTTCAAAAGCTCTATTTAAATAATCCGTTTATCTGTGAATCTATCTGCCTGATAATTTTCCCCAGGTCTTCCGGATTATCATTAATGTTTAAATCATCCACATCAATCACTATGAACTTTCCTGAGTCATAGGAGCTGATCCAGGCTTCATATCTTTCATTCAAGCGTTTCAGGTAGTCTAACCTGATCGCATTTTCATATTCTCTCCCTCTTTTCTGGATCTGTCTTACAAGGGTGGGGACCGAAGCTCTTAAATAAATAAGAAGATCCGGAGCCTTGATCAGGCTTTCCATTAATTTGAAAAGAGAAAAATAGTTTTCAAAATCACGTGTCGTCATCAAGCCCATAGCGTGTAAGTTAGGGGCAAAGATGTACGCATCTTCATAAATGGTTCTGTCCTGTATAACAGTTTTACCACCTGTACGAATGTCCTGAACCTGGCCAAAACGACTATTTAAAAAGTATACCTGCAGGTTAAAAGACCAGCGTTGCATATCCTCATAAAAATCATTCAAATACGGATTATCATCAGCATCTTCATAATGGGGTTGCCATTTATAATGTTTTGCCAGTAGTGATGTTAGAGTGGTTTTTCCAGAACCGATATTCCCGGCAATAGCAATATGCATAAATACTTTTTGTATTAAATAATTACAACCGTTAAAATTATAAATTAAATGCAAAAAAACAAAATTGCCCGATGAATTTCTGCTTTTTTCGGGTAAAATTTATTTTTCGATAAAAAAAGGGCGTTTTTCCGAATCAGGATTTTTTTCTTGAGTTTAATTCGTCCCTGATTTTAGAAGCAGTTTCGTACTGTTCTTCATCAAGCGCTGTTTGCAACATTCCTTTCAATTCTTCTGTAGATTTTGAAGAATATTCCGTTTCCGCACCTGTTACTGAAGATATGTCCACCTGTTCTTCGGGAGCCTCGCTCGTTTCAAGGGAAGGATTAGCTCCTGTTTCTTCCTCCAATACAATACCGGCAGAAGAAAGTATGAATTCATAAGTAAAGATCGGGCAATTAAAACGAACCGCAACAGCGATGGCATCACTGGTCCTGGCATCTATCTCATGCTCATCGGCGCCATTGTTGCATACCATTTTCGCATAAAAAATACCTTCCACCAGGTTATAAATGATGATCTCTGTTACATTGATATCAAATGTTTCAGCAAATGTTTTGAATAGGTCGTGCGTGAGCGGCCTGCTCGGTGTCATTTTTTCCAGCTCAATAGCAATAGCCTGTGCTTCAAAACCACCAATGATAATCGGTAATCTTCTGCGTCCGCCGCTTTCGCCAAGTACCAGCGCATACGCGCCTGTTTGCGTTTGACTATAGCTTAAACCAACAATATCTAATCGTACTTTCTTCATCAATGAATGAGCGAACTAAAGTAGTGAAAATTTGCTTAGTTACTGTTTGCTTTTAATTTTTTTATCGCCTCGGTCAGCTTTGGCAAAATCGTGAAAGCGTCTCCTACTATACCATAATCAGCTGATTTAAAGAATGGAGCTTCTTTATCACTGTTGATTACCACAATTGTTTTACTTCCGTTAACCCCTGCCAGGTGCTGAATAGCTCCCGAAATACCAATTGCTATATATAAATTAGGACGAATAGCGATTCCTGTTTGTCCAACATGCTCGTGGTGTGGTCTCCAGTGCATATCTGCAACCGGGCGCGAACAAGCTGTTGTAGCTCCCAACACGTTTGCCAGCTCTTCCACCATGCCCCAGTTTTCAGGGCCTTTCATTCCACGACCAGCAGAAACAACCAATTCAGCCTCCGGTAATGGAACAGTAGTTCCGGTAGAGCTCGATTTGGTTTCTTTTACTACAATTTTTGAAGCAACAGAGCTTACATCAACCGAAGCATCAGTAACCGCTGCTTTATTTTCGCCTAATACCACAGGAAAAGAGTTTGGCAATAAAGAGATAATTTTTACATCACTATTGATAGTATATATAGCTGTTGCTTTTCCTGAGAATACATTTTTCTTTACTTCAAGAGTAGAACCATTAACAACAGGATAGTCAACCGCACCGGCAACCAAACCTGCTTTCATTTTTCCTGAAAGACGCGGAGCTACTGCTTTACCTGTAACATCAAAAGCAAATACGATAACTTTTGAACCTTCTGCTTTAGCTAATTGTTCAACTGCTGCAGTAAGCACCATGTTATCAGCACCTGTGAGCTTATCGTTTTTCACCGATAAGATTTTTGATGCTCCTGCTTTTCCGATCTCTTCCAGCTGGGCAGCATCAGCATTAAATACTACTGCAGTAGCTGTGGTTCCAAGTGATTCCGCAATTTTAGCTCCGTAATTAACGCACTCTAATGACGCTTTTTTTACTTTGCCTTTGTTGATTTCTGTATATATTAAAACTGACATTGAATTTCTGATTTAAGGTTTTTGATTTCCGATTTACTTAGATCACCTTTGCTTCTGTATGAAGAAGATTTACTAATTGTTCTACATTGTTCTCATCAATGAACTTACACTCTGTTCTTCCTTTTGATAAAGCAAAAGATTTAATGCTAGTCAATTTATCGTTTCCTGACGGCTCAACAACAGTAATCGGTTTTGTACGTGCTGCCATAATCCCGCGCATGTTCGGAATACGTTGCTCTGCCATTCCTTTCGCACACGAAATTACCATTGGCAAACCGCATTCTACAACCTGTGTTCCACCATCGATATCGTGCTCAACTGTAGCAGTTGTTCCATTGAAATCAAGTTTGGTAGCTAATGAAATGTAAGCCCAGTCAGTTAAACCGCCTATCATTCCACCAACTGACGAACCATTGTAATTGATGGTTTCTTTCCCTACTAATACTAATTCGTAAGCATTATCTTTTGCATATTTCGCAATTTGTTCAGCAACGAAAAATGCATCAGGACCTTCTGCATTGATACGCACTGCATCATCTGCACCCAGCGCCAATCCTTTTCTGATGGTTGCTTCACTATCTGCTAAACCCACGTGGATTAAAGTAACCTGCGTTGCTTTTCCTGCCTCTTTTAATTCAAGAGCACGTACAAGTGCATACCACTCATCGTATGGATTAATAATAAATGTTACACCTGCAGCATTAAATTCAGAATCTCCGTTTGCAAAAGAGATCTTAGCTGTTGTGTCAGGTACATTACTGATGGCAACTAATATTTTCATTGTAAACCTTGTGTTAAAAATTGAAGTGCGCAAAATTAGCAAAAAGACGCTGTTTTGCAAGCAAAATATGTCGGTTAAATTTGGTAATTTCAAGCCCCGAAAGATATTACTACCCGGATAACCTCATTATGCCTAAGATCCTTTTTATAGGTGCTCACCGCTTTAACCGTTCTCCCAGCCAGAGATACCGGTTTGAGCAGTATTTTGGGTTCCTGGAAAAGAATGGGTTCAGTTGTGAATTATCCCACATTATATCTGAAAAAGACGATAAATGGTTCTACAGCGAGGGTAATTTCATGAAGAAAGGCCTTATTCTGTTAAAATCTATCGGAAAAAGATACAAAGACAGGCGGAATTATGATAATTACGACATTGTTTTTGTACAAAGAGAGGCCATGATGATCGGTTCGACCTATTTCGAAAAAAAGATCAAAAAAAGTAAAGCAAAATTTGTTTTCGATTTTGATGATTCTATCTGGCTGATGGATACTTCAGCAGGCAATAAAAAATTTGAATGGCTCAAAAACCCGGAGAAGACCGCCACCAATATCCAATTGGCCGACCTGGTTTTTGCAGGCAATAATTACCTTGCTGCCTATGCCAGAAAATTCAATCAAAAAACCATTGTTGTTCCCACTACCATCGATACCGACTTTCACAAACCGGATCACAATAAACGGAATAAAGATATTATTACCATTGGCTGGAGCGGCAGTAAAACAACCATCAAACACTTTGAATACGCGCTGGATATATTGAAGGTCATAAAAAACAAATATGGCAATAAAGTGCAGTTTGTAGTGAAAGGCGATCCCACTTATAAAAATACAGAGCTTGGTATAAAAGGTGTGAAATGGAGTCCTGATACTGAAGTGGAAATCCTGAACACGTTTGATATTGGCATTATGCCCTTACCCGATGATGAATGGGCCAAAGGTAAATGTGGCTTAAAAGGACTCTCATACATGGCTTGCGAAATCCCCACAATTATGTCGCCGGTTGGAGTAAATACCGAGATCATTAAACATCATGAAAATGGGTTTCTTGCCAACACACAGGAAGAATGGGTAAACAGCATTTCCGAACTGATTGAGAATGCCAGCTTAAGAAAACAAATCGGGAAAAAAGCACGGCAAACCGTAATCGAAAAATACAGTGTGGAGGCCAATAAGAACCTGTATTTACAAAGTTTTAAGACATTGATTGGCAATAACAACCACTAAACCTCGTTGTTGTCGTCGCTTTTCACTATTTTTGTTCCCGCTGTTTTGAAAAATCAACTTAAAATATTTGCCCCGCTGCTTTTGATGATCGTATTTTCCTGTAAAGTAAAGTATGGTTTCAAGGGTATTTCTATTCCACCGGAAGCAAAATCCATTTCTGTGCTTTATTTTCAGAATAATGCAACGATGGCCAACCCGGTTGAGGCGCAAAAATTCACTGAAAAGTTAAGAGATATGGTTTCTTCGCAAACCAACCTGGCACTTACCAAACAAAATGGTGACCTGCAGTTTGAGGGATATATTGCAGATTACACCGTTGTGCCTGTTGCTATTCAAAGCACCGACCAGGCGGCATTGAACAGGCTTACGGTGACTATACATGTAAAATATTCGAGTAAATTAGAACCTGCAAAAAACTTTGAGCAGAATTTTTCGCGTTTTTATGATTACTCTGCTTCCAAAACCCTTACTGCTATAGAGGGCGAAGCATTAGATGAAATAAACAGGCAAATTACAGAAGACGTTTTTCAAAGAGCATTTAACAACTGGTAATGAATGTAGGGCAATTCATAGAATTAATGCGTGATCCGGAACAGCTGGAGCAATCGCATATTGCCGAACTCGAAAAAGTAAACCAGCAGTATCCTTACTTTCAAACGTCGAAACTACTACTTGCAAAAGCCTTGCACAAAACAAATGACGCGGCTTTTTATGATGTATTGAAGCAGGCTTCAATAAGTACCGGAGACAGAAAGGTACTTTTTGATCTGATCAACAGCAAACCTAAATCCAAAGCTGAGAAAACAAAAACTGCTGAAAAGCCGGTAGAAAAAACTGAAGAGTCAGCTAAAGAAAAAACAAAAGAAATTCTTCAGGCAAGTAAAAAAGAAGAAGAGATCATTCACGAAATTATCTTTACCAGCAATCTTCCACTGAACAAACGTAAAGAAATATTTTACGCACCTGATACCAGCAATTACACTGATACTTCAAGCGAAGAGAATCCGCCTGCCGACAAAAAAGAAGGATCGGGTGAGAAACTAAAAGTTGGTCGTTATGTAATTCCTCCGAAACCGGAAACGCTGGATGAACTTGCCAAGAATTACCTGGTTACAGCTTATGTAGAAAAAGAGGTATTGAAGGTAACCGAGATCAATGATCCGGTAGAAAAAACAGAGCCACAAATACAGGAGCAGGAAACAGCTAAAGAACCTCAAACTTTTGCAGATTGGCTGAAGGCGCTAAATAAAGAACGTGCAAAAGAAGAGAACAAGGAAATAAAACCTGTAATTGAAGAAAGCAAAAAAGACACTTCGACAAGCTCAGTGTCGAACAAGAAAGAAATAGCAGGTCCTATTTCGCGGGATGAGAAGAAAAATATAATAGATAAGATCATTTCTGAGCAGCCTAAGATCTCTAAATTAAAAACAGAAAAGAACTTCTTCTCCTCCACTTCAAAGGCAAAAACAGGGGTAATTGAGGACGAAAACCTTGTAAGTGAGACACTTGCAAAAATTTACGCTATGCAGGGAAACATTCCGAAGGCAGTTCGGGCTTACGAAATATTAAGTTTGAAATTTCCCGAAAAAAGTGTTTACTTTGCATCCCTTATTCAGGAACTGCGTAGCAGCCCGAAAAAAGATTAAAAAAGAAATTAAGTAAATTAAAAATAGATAGTCATGGGAATTATTTCTGTATTGATATTGATCGTGTGTGTATTATTAGTGTTGGTTGTTTTGGTTCAAAACTCTAAAGGTGGTGGATTGGCAAGCGGCTTCGCATCTAACAACCAAATTATGGGTGTAAGAAGAACAAGTGACTTTTTGGAAAAAGCAACATGGGGATTAGCAGGTGCTTTATTAATCCTTTCATTATTCGCCACTCCTAAATCAGTTGCCCCGGGCGAAGGAACTGAAACTGCGGGTTCAGTAACCAAAGGCCGTGCTAATACTTCGGTACCTGCTCCGGCTGCTAACACTAAACCAGCTGCTCCGGTAAATCCAGGAAAATAATATTCATCGTTTTGATATTGAAAAGCCCTGCAGAAATGTGGGGCTTTTTTAATTATACCTATATTCATAAAAATAAAATGAAGAAACCTGTTATTTATACAATTGGACATTCAACGCATCCTTTAGATACTTTTTTGGAGCTTCTGAAAAAGTTCGCTATCAATTGTCTTATAGATGTGAGAAGTGTAGCGGCCAGCAGATTTAATCCTCAATACAATAAAAAAACATTTTCTGATTTTCTTAAAATTAACCATATAGCCTACTTACATTTTGCGGAAGAATTTGGTGCCCGACAAACAGATCCGAACTTACTTGACGATAAGGGCAAAGTTGATTTCGAAAAAGTGCGTCAATCTGAATTATTCAGACAGGGAATTAACCGGATTCGTCAAGGACTCGATAAAGGTTATACAATTACTTTAATGTGCTCCGAAAGTGAGCCTCTTGACTGTCACAGATTTTCAATGATTTCTTACGCTCTGGCAAAAGAGGGGTTTGAGGTAAACCATATTTTAAAAGACAAAACTATTATAAGCAACGCGCAACTTGAAAACAGAATGCTGCAAAAATATGCCAGGAAATTACCCAAATTGGATATGTTTAATTCGGTTGTTGGTTCAGAGGAAGTATTAAAAATTGCCTACAAACTAAAAAACCAGGAAGTCGGATTTTCTCCTTCCGGCGAAGATTAATAATACCTCTTCCCGATCAAATAATTTTGCACATAATCTTTCACGCCTTCTTCCAGTGTATGAAAATGTTTGGTGTAACCGGCTTCGCGCAGCTTATCCATTTTTGCTTCGGTGAAGTACTGGTATTTATCGCGGATATCAATTGGTGTATCGATGAACTCTACGTTAGGTTCTTTGTTGAGCGCGTGGAACGTAGCTTTTGCCAGGTCGAGAAATGTACGTGCAGTACCGCTTCCTAAATTGTAAATTCCATTTTTGATCTTATGTGTGTATGCGAAATATAAAACATCCACCAAATCTTTTACATAAACAAAATCGCGCAACTGCCCGCCATCCGTATAGTTTGGATTATGCGAGCGGAATAATTTCACAAATCCCTGCGCGTTGACCTGGTTGAATGAATGAAAAATTACGGAAGCCATGCGCGCTTTATGATATTCGTTTGGCCCATACACATTAAAAAATTTAAACCCTGCCCATTGTTGCGGTGAGTTTTTTTGCTGCAATGCCCAAATATCAAAATCGTTTTTAGAATCACCGTAAGGATTAAGTGGTTTTAATTTTGGAATGATGCTTTCATCTTTATCATCGTAACCAAATTCACCTAAACCATAAGTGGCTGCAGAAGATGCATAAAGGAAAGGAATGTTTTTCAGCGAACAGATCTCCCATAATGCCTGCGTGTAATTTACATTCAGTTCATCAAAAATACTTTTATTGAATTCCGTAGTATCGGTGCGTGCACCAATGTGAAAAATGCAATCAATCTTTTTATCGGTGTTCTTTAACCAGTTTACAAAAGTGCTTCTTTCTTCTTTCGCAGTAAATTTTTTATCTGCCAGGTTAGCATCTTTTTCGTGTTTGGAAAAATCGTCAACTACCAAAATATCTGTAATTCCTTCTTTATTTAGTTTAGAAACGAGACAACTTCCTATAAACCCCGCTGCACCTGTAACAATGATCATAAATTCAAATTTTCCTCAAAATTACGGTTTTAGCCACAGATTTAGCTTCGCTGAGCAAAAAGTTCACCGATTTCACGGATATTTAACCCCGTAAAATCAGCGTCATCCCAGCCTGAACGGTCGGGCAGCCGCAAAATTTGCGGCTTTTTAACTATTTTAAGGCTTAATTTTGGCAGATCGGGAATAAATACCGATATTTGCCCCCTAAATTTTTTAAAACTTCAAATAAAATGGCAGTAAAGATCAGACTACAAAGACACGGTAAGAAAGATTCAGCTTTCTACCACGTAGTAGTTTCGGATGGTCGTGCACCTCGTGATGGCGCATTTATTGAGAAGTTAGGAACTTACAATCCTAACACCAATCCGGCTACAATTAACATCAATTTCGACAGCGCATTGAGCTGGATGCAAAAAGGTGCGGTTCCTACAGACACTTGCAAAGCAATCCTTTCTTACAAAGGTGTTTTAATGAAAAAACACTTATTGGAAGGTGTAAACAAAGGTGCTCACACGGTTGAGCAAGCTGAGGCAAAATTTGCTAAGTGGTTAGGTGAGAAAGAAGGAAAAGTTTCTTCTAAAAAAGACAGATTAGCTAAAGAAGGTTCTGATGCAAAAGCAGCTAAATTTAAAGCTGAAACTGCTGTTAAAGAAGCGAAAGCAGCTAAGATTGCAGCTAAAAACACTGCAGCTCCTGAAGCAACTGAAAATACAGAGAACGCTGAAAACGCAGCTCCTGCAGCTGACGAAACAAACGCATAATCTTTGTTTTTTAATAATTAAAAAAGCCTCTACAAATTGTAGAGGCTTTTTTGTTTGGGTCTCGACTGCGCCCGACCTGACACATTTAATGAACTTATCATGTTCTATACAATGTCAGGTCGGGCGCAGTCGAGACTTTGTAATTAAAACGAAACCGAAATTCCTCCTAATACATTTATTCCTGCCTGCGGGTAATAATGATTATAGGTGTATTGTCTTCCATAGATCCATCCATAAGTATATCCATTGGAGCTATACATTTTATTGAAAATGTTGTTTAAAGAAACAGTGAAACGCATCTCTTTAATCCCTTTGAACTTCAGTAAGTACGCAAGGCGCAAATCCGCCACATAATACGGATCCAGTTTCCTGTTTTCATGCGATGTATTATCCAGGTACTGCTTGCCCACATATTTGTTTACAAAAGTGATATCGAAATTCTTTACCGGGTGAATGGTAAGCAACACCGAAGAAATCACATTAGGCGAATAGGCAATATCCGTCAACTTATATGTGTTAGTGTCGATACCATCAGCAGTATCATAGTTCGAAACGATCTCTTTGAAGTTCTTTATTTTATTCTGACTAAGCGTAATATTACCAGCCAGCTCAAAATATTTCGTGATCTTCCCTCCTGCTTCCAGCTCTATCCCTCGTCTGTAGCTTTTGTCAACATTTACCCTGCGCGATCCACCTACATCATTCAATTCCCCGGTAAGCACTAACTGGTTAGTATACTCCATATCATACAGGTTTACACTATACGCAACATTTTTAAAATTCTGTGTAAACCCGACTTCTATGTCATTCAAGGTTTCTGCCTTTGGTTGATTGCCATATTTATTCTCTGTAAAATCATCCCTGTTTGGTTCACGATTACCTATACTATATGAAGCATATATTCGCGCATTTTGCATAGGCGACCAGGAGATTCCCGCTTTCGGATTAAAGAAATTAAATGTTCTGGTTTGCGTTGAATCGCCATAATTGTAATCGATCCCCACAAAATTATACTTTACATACCTGTATTGCAGATCAGCAAAGAGATTCAGGTTCTTTGTTACTTCATAATTCAGCTTCAGGTAATTATTGATGTCGGTTTTGAAACCTGTATCATTATAATATCGGTAATCTTTTTC
>DASWXS010000519.1:0-2176 GCA_036405375.1 Bacteroidia bacterium | reverse complement strand
TTTGTACTCGATGGAATATCTGACCAAACACTTGAGGTTTTAACTTGCCATTTTAGGATAGGAGCAATAAAATCGTGCATTGTCATTACTCCAGTAGATCCATAACAAACTGTATCGGGTTGATCACAGGTAATGTAACCGACCTGCGCACTCAGGCGAACACAAACAAATAAACTTAAAAGTAGTATGTACTTTTTCAGGCTGCGCATATCATCTTTACGTTTTACGAATTTAAAGATTTCTGCGCTCAAATACAACTAGTAAAAACCGAATTATTCGGTTTTTACTAGTTTTTTAGTGTCAATAACTTTTCCATCAACAATAAGGGAGTACGAATAAATTCCGTTTGACAAATCATTGGCGAATACACTTAATTGACCACGCCCTTTTGATTTAATATCAACAGCCTTTATTAACTGACCTAAATTGTTATAGAATATGATCTGTGCAAAGACCGCATTTTCAGCGATAGTATACCCAATCATTGTTTGTTCAGCAAAAGGATTGGGAACCGCATCATTTAAAACAATGGCATTTTTATCACTTAATTCGACCTTAATTTCAGTGGTTTGCTGTTCTGCGAGTTTTATATTGATCTCATTAATCTGGTTTTGAAGAGCATTGTTGATGTCATTTTGCTTGGTATTTTCCTGTTTCAGATTGTCAATCATTACTTGTTGTTCCTGAACTGCTTTAACCAATGGAACAACGATTACCTGGTAAGCGATACTGTAATTATCATTTTCATCTCCAGGTGAGTGTACAATATCCGTTATGAAATTACATTCTTTTGCAGCCTGTTCTACCTCCTGTGCAATAAATCCTGCATGTACTATTTTTTGTGACGCAGTATAGTCGATCCCTTCAATACGCATTTTCTTTAAGCTATCAGGCATGTTTTTCATAAGAAATTCATCTAATTTTTTGCCGTCAAAATTGTAGATCACAGGACGAAGTTTTTGTATAAATTCCAGGCCTTTTACATCTTCTTTTATATTGTTTTTGAATCTTCTATCACTTGTTGTGTATGCTACCTGCCCTTCTATAACCGTAACGCCGCCATTACCTATACGAACTTTATTGGTGGCATTTACAACTGCAGTATTTCCTATTGCAGTAGAATTATTTAAATTATTTGCACTTCCATCAGCGCCATAACCAAAATATGAATTGCTTTGGCCTGTTGTATTGGTGAACCCAGCGAGCGCACCAATTGCCGTGTTATTAGCTCCGGTTGAGCTTAATAAGGCTTCATATCCTACACCTGTGCTGTAAGATGCAGTGGTATTTCTGTTTAAAACAGCAAACCCCAAACCGGTAAGTGCACCCCCGGTAGTATTTGAATAGAGTGTTTTTGCGCCTACTGCAACATTATTGTTGCCGGTAGTGGTTTTTCTCATGGATTGAGTTCCAAAACTGGTATTTCCTATTCCTGTAGTATTAGCATATAAAGTACTGTCTCCAAATGCATCATTCAAATATCCTGTACTGTTAGTGTAAAGAGCAACATGTCCAAAAGCGGAATTAGGTGTGCCTGTGGTGTTTGAATAAAGGGCCCTATCACCAAAAGCACTATTATAATCTGTGGTGTTTGATTTTAAGCTATAGTGACCAAAAGCAGTATTGTTATTACCTGAAGAATTGTCATTAAGAGCACGATTACCTACAGCAAGATTTTCTTCACCATCAGTATTATTGTAAAGAGCATAAGCTCCTACTGCAACATTTGAGTTCCCATCAATATTATTATATAAAGCGTAGGTACCTGTTGCAAGATTCCCACCACCAGTTGTATTGTAGTGGAGACTTAAATAACCTAAAGCGGTATTTTCGAGAGCAGATGTAGCGCTCCAGAGAGTCCCGACACCCACGGCAGTATTGAATAATCCGGTAGTATTTGCGGGCATAGATTCAAAACCAATGGCAACATTTTGATAACCCGTTGTGTTTAGTTTTAGAGCATTAGCTCCAATTGCAGTATTTTGGGCGCCCGTAGTATTGGCATTTCCGGTATTGTATCCAAAAAAAGAATTGTTGCTGCCTGTAGTTGAGCCTCCTGAGCCTACTCCAGCAAAAATGCATGTAGTTACCCCTCTATGCCATAGAATTTTACTAGTTCCAAGGTAAAAGCCATTGGTTGTACTGGTACTAGAGCCACCGGCATTAATATCACCAT
>DASWXS010000518.1:0-2097 GCA_036405375.1 Bacteroidia bacterium | reverse complement strand
AGGGCAGGAAATCCATAAGGCTTTGTATAACTGTATCGGCTGATATCCGCATGATGCATTGTACTCGCCCTTCAAACGGAACTGGATTACTTCAAACTGTAAAGCACCAACTGTACCGATGATCTTCCGCCCGTCAGTCTTTTTGGTGAACAACTGCGCAACACCCTCATCTGTTAACTGCTCTAAACCTTTTTGCAGCTGTTTTGTTTTCATTGGATCCAGGTTCTCTACATAACGGAATAACTCTGGCGAGAAACTTGGAATACCTTTAAAATTCATTTTCTTTCCTTCGGTAATGGTGTCAGCGATTTTGAACGTACCACTATCATACAAACCAACTATATCTCCGGGATATGCTTCTTCGATCACCTCTTTATCCTGCGCCATAAAGGCGGTAGGGTTACTGAAACGAACCTGTTTACCATCACGAACATGATAATAATATTTATTACGCTCAAATACACCCGAGCAAATACGCAAAAAGGCAATACGGTCGCGATGTTTCGGATCTAAGTTGGCATGGATCTTAAATACAAATCCGGAGAATTTAGGATCAAGCGGATCAATAATTCCTTCGGTTGTTTCACGTGCCATTGGTGTAGGGGCAAATTCAATAAATGAATCCAACAATTCTTTGATCCCAAAATTGTTTACCGCACTTCCAAAGAAAACAGGACTCAATTTCCCTGCGCGGTAAGCTTCCACATCAAACGGATCATACACACCATCTATCAGTTCAATATCCGCACGTAGCTGGTTGGCAAAATCAACGCCGATCAGTTTGTCAATTTCCCCATCATTCAGGTCATTAATCTTGACATATTCTTCAATAACTGTTTTCTTATCGCCCTGGAAAAGAATTAAATTTTTCTCATATAAATTGTAAACACCCTTGAATGATTTACCAATACCAATTGGCCATGCAAGCGGGCGAACACGGATCTTCAGTTCTTTTTCAATTTCATCCAGCAGGTCAAATGCATTCTGTCCTTCCCGGTCCATTTTATTGATGAAGGTAACAACGGGTGTATCGCGCATGCGGCACACTTCAATCAGCTTGCGTGTTTGAGGCTCTACTCCTTTTACGCAGTCGATCACCATAATCACACTATCAACAGCGGTTAATGTTCTGTAGGTATCTTCAGCAAAATCTTCGTGACCGGGTGTATCGAGGATGTTGATCTTTTTACCCTGGTATTCAAAAGCCATAACGGAAGTAGCAACAGAGATCCCTCTTTGCTTCTCAATTTCCATGAAATCGGAAGTAGTAGATTTTTTGATCTTGTTGGATTTAACCGCACCTGCGCTCTGAATAGCACCACCGAATAAGAGTAATTTCTCTGTTAAGGTTGTTTTACCTGCATCGGGATGGGCAATAATTCCAAATGTTCTTCTGCGTGCGATTTCTTCTTTAACTGTCATAGCCTGTGAATAAGGCTGCAAAAGTAGGGAATTTTCACCTATTTAGCAGCAAAATTTAACCATATAGACACATAGTTATAATTGTATTTGTAATTAGAAGACTTAGAAAGCTTCGCTTTAGCCACATAGTATTTATCCTTCTCCACTCCAATATGAATAGATAGACCAAAGAGAGGCAACAGAACTTTAAAAGCACTCCTTTCGGATGAGAGACACTATGTGCAAACATAGTTCTTCTCATCTTATCTAAACTACCAACACAAGTTATACTTTTCTATGTGCCTTTGTGTTTAAAAGAATGCGGAACTACATCTCATCTTCCGACCCTATCGGCGGATCAATAGTATCAAGCTGTTCATGTACATAAGCAGTAGCCATAAAATGCTTGTAGATATCTGCCGGGTACATATTGGACGGATGCTCTTTCCCTCCTAAAACCGGGAGGGTTTTATAAGCATATACCTGCTCTTCATCCAGTTCCTTACCGTCTTCGATCATATCTTCGATCAGTTCCGGTTTAAAAATGTCCAGGTATTGTTTTGGGTTCAGTTTATTTTTGTAGAAATCGCTGTAGTAATTAGACACATGCGTTAGTGTACCTTCCACCGTATCCAGGAAATAAAGATGTCCTTCCTTGTTACGCAGAACAAGATCACCCATTTTGGTGATCACCAG
>DASWXS010000517.1:0-6097 GCA_036405375.1 Bacteroidia bacterium | reverse complement strand
AAAAGAAATAACCTATGAAAAGCCGGAGAATATTTTGCAGTATATCCCGGATGACAGGTGGCGTAAGTATGAAGAGAATTATATTATGATCGATTATGCTTACATACGGCCTTATTACTGTGATTACCTTATAAAGAACTGGAACAGGCAACATTCGACTCAACCTATTGATACATTAAAGATCATTTATATGAAAGAACGTACATTGCCTGATTACAAACCTTCTGTTGCAACGAAAGAACTATTGTGTACCTGTGCGAAGTGATGACAAATTTTAACCATATAGAGACATAGAAACTGATGATTGTTAAAGAGCAATATAGAAACTTTGTTTTACGCATGGTGTACTATGTGTGAAGCGCGGCCTTATACTCTCCATACACTCTGGTTTACTTTAAGAAAAATCTATGTGTTTATGTGGTAAAAATATACCGATACATTAATAACGAATTAAAATAGTAATAGGATGGAACAGCACGAAATTATTGTAAGAGAAAAAATGTTAGCGAACGACGCGTTCAGCAAATGGCTGGGCATTACTGTTAATGAGGTAAAGCCTGGTTATTGCAAACTCAGTATGAAAGTACGAACGGAAATGTTGAATGGTTTTGGTATTGCGCACGGTGGAATTACATATTCCTTTGCCGACAGTGCACTTGCCTTTGCTTCCAACAGTGGAAATGTGCAGAGTGTTTCTATCGAAACTTCTATTTCACACACCAAACGTTTGCAGGATGGTGATATGATCACGGCGGAAGCGCGCGAGCTGGTTTCATCCAATAAAACAGGAGTGTATGATGTGGTGATAAAAAATCAACACAATGAAACGGTAGCATTGTTCAAAGGAACTGTTTATCGTACTTCGAAGAAGTGGATTGAATGAGCGTAGTTCGAAACCAAATTGCTTATAAAGCTTGACCAGAAAACAATAGTAGGCTGAATTATCTTTATGAAAAATTGATGTGATGCTCAGAAATGTTCTATTATTGATCCTGATTCCGGTTGGAAGTTTATTGGCGCAATCGCGTAAGTCCGTTCTTTTTGTGGGAAATAGTTATATATATACTAATGACCTTCCGTTATTGCTGCATAACGTTGCATTGTCCTTCAATGATACTATCGAATACGATTCAAGTGCTCCGGGCGGGCACACTTTCCAAAATCATTGTAATAATAGTACTACTCTTGCAAAAATAAAAAACAGGGCATGGGATTTTGTTGTGTTGCAGGCGCAAAGCCAGGAACCATCTTTTCCGCCTGCACAGGTGGCATCGCAGACTTATCCTTACGGGAAGGCGCTGAATGATTCTATAAAAAAGAACAACACCTGCACAGAGGTAGTTTATTTTATGACCTGGGGAAGGAAGAATGGAGACGCTTCTAATTGTGGATTCTATCCTCCATTGTGTACATACGAAGGTATGCAGAGCAGATTAAGGGAAAGCTATATGTATATGGCAGGTGTTAATTTAGCTACTTGTGCGCCTGTTGGTATGGCATGGAAAAAAGTTCGCGAAGATGTGCCTGCAATAAATTTATATTCTCCTGACGAAAGTCATCCTGCGATCCATGGATCTTATCTTACCGCTTGTGTTTTTTATTCTACTTTGTTTCATCGTTCTTCTGTAGGTGCTACTTTCCCTGCGGGAATTACTGCTTCAGAAGCATCTTCATTGCAAACGATTGCTTCCTCTATTGTGTTGGATAGTTCAGCTATATGGCATCTTGACTCAGAACGACCATCTGCGGGATTTTCATTTGCCCAGAATAATGATCAGTTTGATTTTACTTCCAATGTATACAATACAGATAGTGTTTTATGGGACTTCGGGGATGGCACTACTTCAAATATGATGAACCCGTCGCATACTTTTCTTCCCACATCAGGATACACTGTTACCCAGGTTGTTTTTAATGAGTGTGGTTCAGATACAAGTACAGTAGTAGTACAGCCGGTTTCTATTAAAAAAACAGATACCCGGAATGCTGATTATAGTATCGCCCAGGGAAGTAAGAAAATAAATGTTGTTAGTCTTCTCAATAAAAAGTTTGAATGCAGGGTGATCACGATTGAAGGTAAGACTATTTATAAATCTGTATCCCAACAAAATTCCTTTACCATTGAATTGGAACACCCTGGAATTTATGTACTGGAGATCTACGACGAAACCGGCAAGCTAACAAAAAAGATCGCTACAGATTAAGTTTATTTTTTGTTTTTCTTTTCAAATTCTCTAACCATCTGGAGATCACCTTTAGCAACATTATTCAGCAGGTTCTCTGCGTCTTTGGCAACAGGTGAATTCGGATATTCTTTTTTACAATCATTGTAAGCAAGTTTAGCTTCAACGTAATCGTTTATGGTGAACTGGTAAATATTCCCAATCCTGAACAGGCAAAATGGGGCAAGTGACGATTGCGGATAATATTCATAACAATCCCTGTAAAGGTCAATAGCTTTTTGCGGGAATCCCATATTATCAGCTATTTCAGCTGCTTTAAATAAAAAATCGGCACAAGCTGTATCCTGGAAATAGTATTTGTGATATTCCTGGTACAATGCAATAGCACGGTTACCTAGTTTCCTGTCCATAGTTTCGGAGGTAAACAGGGTGTCTTCCAATTGTTTTATCTGCTTCAATAAACCTGCTTTTGAATTATCAGGAGTTTTGCCTGCAGTATCTGCTATGGCCTTAACCTCTTCCTTTGTTTCCGGAGTGTTGCCTGAACCGCATGAAACCAGGATAAAATTCAGGATGATAATAATAACAATTGATCTCATGGTTATTTTTTCGCTACGTAAACTTTTGTTTTGTAATCTGCACTGATCTTTCCTTTACTGATATCGTTCAACTTCCCGCTGATCAGCTTTCTTCTTAAAGGACTTATTTTATCAGTAAATAATTTTCCTTCGATATGATCATACTCGTGTTGAATAACGCGAGCAATTAGTCCGTTGAAAGTCTCCTTATGTTTTTTGAATTTTTCGTCGTAGTATTCTATAGTTACTTCCGCATTGCGCGAAACATCTTCGCGAATACGAGGAATGCTTAAACAACCTTCATTAAATTTCCATTCTTCGCCAGTTTCTTCAAGTATTTTAGCATTGATAAAAACACGTTTGAAAGCCATTAATTCAGCACGCTCTTCTTTGGTAAACTCATCATCGTCTTCCTCGCTGTCACTTTCTGCAAATGGCTCTGTATCCACAATAAATAAGCGGATCGCTTTTCCTATTTGTGGTGCAGCAAGCCCAACACCACTAGCATTGTACATGGTTTCAAACATGTCGGCTATTAGTTTATCCAGGTTAGGATAATCCTTGTCGATGTCGGTAGCAACTTTCCTCAATACCGGGTCGCCATATACTACAATAGGTAAGATCATAATCAATTTATAATTAGGATTGCAAAAATACTAATTATGCAGGTAAAAGAGCCTGTTTTTTGTTAAAAAACCTAGGCCTGGTGGAACCTGAAACCGAGCGTACTCTTCTGCTGTTCCTGTTTTACAATTACAAATTCTTCCACATCTTCCAGCTTCAGGGTTTCCAGTTCCTTTGGATTTCGCATAGATGGATCCATAGATGCCATGCGCAGGTTCTGATTTTTCACAGCTTCTCCTACAACTTGTCTTACCGTACGAGCATTACCAAAAAACTTATCTCTTGTTTCATATAGTGTTTTGAAGTATTCGCTTAAGTGTTTTTCGGCGGCTTCATCCATTTTTAGCCCTTCTTTACCAAGCATGAACCGGGCAATCTGGAGCATTTGTTCAGGCAGGTAATCAAAGAAATGAAAGGTTTTATCGAAACGCGATTTTAATCCCGGATTGGATTCAACAAATTTTGCCATATTATCAGGGTAACCTGCTGCAATCACACCAAACTTTCCACGGCTGTCTTCCATGCGTTTTAATATTACTTCAATCGCTTCCTGCCCGAAATTATTTCTGTCGTTTCCATCACTTAGCGCATACGCTTCGTCAATAAAAAGAATTCCGCCCATTGCTTCTTCAATCCTGTCTGCTGTTTTAATTGCAGTTTGCCCTACATATCCTGCAAGTAAACCTTCACGATCAACTTCTACTACATGACCTCTTTCCAATAATCCGAGCGCTTTGTAGATTTTTGCAATGATACGCGCGAGTGTTGTTTTCCCGGTACCGGGATTTCCTGTGAAAATGCTGTGCAATGAGAATTTGTTTACCACATCCTTCCCGATGTCATTATAAAATCTAACGAGCTTCACCAACTCATTCACCTCCTGCTTAATATTGTCCATGCCGGTGAGCTCATTGAGTTCATTCATGGCTTCCTGCAGGTGCTTATCATTGATCTTAAGTTTTAGTTTCTTACGCTCATTGGCCGCGAATATCGGGCGAAGATCTTCCAGTGTAATTACTTCAAAATCTTCTTTTGTAAGTTCATTTACATTGGGAAGTTTCATTAAACGAATGCCCATATTCATTTTCGATTCTTCAATGAGACCATGAACAAAACGTGCGTTACCAAAGCTATTGTCACGTTTGCGATATGCTTCTGTTAACTGCTCTTTCAAATAATTATCCGCATCCGGCGTTAATACAACTTCTTTGTTTTTTGCAGCATAGTTTGCAATTGCATGGAGTTCTTCCGGCAAATAATCATCGAAATGGAAATAGTGAGAAAAACGCGATTTTAAACCGGGATTGGAATTAATGAATTCTTCCATTTCCTTTGGATAACCGGCGCCTATGATGGCGATATCGCCTTTCCCATCGCTCATTTCTTTTAAAAGCACTTCAATCACTTCTTTCCCAAAGTCCTTACTGTCTTCACCTGCACGTGCAAGTGAGTAAGCTTCGTCAATAAATAATATTCCCCCACGTGCTTCTTCGATTGCTTTTTTAGTTCGTGGCGCTGTTTGACCTATAAACTCTCCAACCAACGCGGTACGGTCTACCTCATGTACATGGCCTTTGCTCAGCAACCCCATTTTCTGGTAGATCTTCCCAAGCATTTTTACAACGGTTGTTTTTCCTGTTCCGGGATTGCCTGTAAAAATACTATGGAGACTTATTTTGGATGAGTCTTTGAATCCTTTTTCCTGCCTGAGTTTTGCAAATTTCAGGTAATCTATATTTTCCCTTATACTTTTCTTTACACTGTCCAAACCAATCAATGCATCCAACTCGCCCAGAAGATCTTCCAGTGTTTTAGAGTCTTCTTCACCCTGCGTGGATGTTCCGCTAACAGCGGTTTTATGTGTAGCGCCGGTAGCGGAAATGGTTTGTTCTATGGTTGAGATCAGTTCAGGCACACCTTCTATTTCTTCCTCTCCGCAGTCGAATGTTGCAGCGGCAACAAGTGTATCCATAAAAATAACTTCTATGGTATATTTATCATCTTTCCATGATCCGGCTGTTTCATTTCCCCAGCCTGCATCAAAAGTATATGTGTACTCAAGTTTTCCCGGATCAATCTTTCCTTCGCGTGTTACCTGTCCTTTTTTCTGCCCCGCATCATCATAAAAATTGAAGAACAGTTCGTAGTTGTATTCCAGGTTAGTGAGATTTTTTATCCTGAATTCTACCCAAAGATATTGGGTGGTATTACGATTAATTTTTGTAAGGTATTTGCGTTGTTCCTTTGGTGTTTCCCAACCTTCGTATCCGCCCGCATAAAGTTTAAGATGCTCTACGGAAAAATAAGGGTTCTGCGATTTGCTTACCACGCCGATCTCATTTACAAAAAATGCATGAGAGCCGGCCAGCACACCATCAATATATGCTTCCCAAAGGTACTTTCCTTTTTTCCAGTAGGTTCCGTATTCTTTATTACCCCATCCATCACGCAGGTAAAATATGTTTTCGTCTTTACTGATTTTTTTTTGTGAATCAAGATTACATAGTTCTTTTTTCTCGTTGGGAAGTGTTACATCAAATGCTTTTAATTCAATTTTGCATTCCCAATCATTTTCATCAAATAATTTATTGTAGAAAGCGAACTCTACACGCAGATAATTTACTTCATCTTTTTCAAAAACATTACGGTATTTTTTTGTGGAGCCACTCATCCACTCATCGGATGAATAGGTTTGTATGGATTTGAATTTAT
>DASWXS010000516.1:0-3252 GCA_036405375.1 Bacteroidia bacterium | reverse complement strand
TAAACTTATCACTGCAAAGTTACAAAGGCGGAGTAGTGTGACCAAGAAAAATACGGCTTTCTGAAATGTATTTAGTTTACGTACATTGGTATTTATAATTGGCCCTTTCGTCTTTTAAGATTTTTGCCCATAAGTACAGGTGATTTGGACTGTTTTTTGTTTCGTCGAATGAAACAAAGAGTTCGGGAGGTATTTGTATTTTTTTATCACGCTTGTTATACATTATAAAAAATCCCC
The DNA here is from genome assembly GCA_036405375.1 of Bacteroidia bacterium. GTDB lineage: Bacteria > Bacteroidota > Bacteroidia > B-17B0 > Aurantibacillaceae > JADJDM01. The sequence goes on along the minus strand of DASWXS010000516.1, from coordinate 3,015 downwards.
GTCTCTCTTTCGAAAAACGGGGATCTAATTTATTGTGTCAAACACCCTGACGAACTTTATTACCAGGATGTAATAATTTGTAAGACCTGCAGGCAAGTCAACAATTATTACATCATTCCTTCCATTCCTCCTGGCATACCTCCTGGCATTGCCATTGGTTTGTCTTCCTTCTTATCTGCTAATACACACTCAGTAGTTAACAACATACCAGCGATAGAAGCTGCATTCTCTAATGCAACACGGCTTACTTTAGTAGGGTCGATAACACCAGCTTTCAATAAGTTCTCAAACTTCTCAGTACGAGCATTGAAACCGAAATCATCTTTACCTTCTTTTACTTTCTGAACTACGATAGAACCTTCGATTCCGCTGTTAGCACAGATCTGGCGAAGAGGTTCTTCGATCGCACGTTTTACAATCTGGATACCTGTAGTTTCATCGTCGTTATCGCCTTTTAATTTTTCCAATGCAGATACTGCACGGATGTAAGCAACTCCACCACCTGGTACAATTCCTTCTTCAACAGCAGCGCGTGTAGCAGCTAACGCATCATCCACACGGTCTTTTTTCTCTTTCATCTCTACTTCGGTAGCAGCACCAACGTAAAGAACAGCAACACCTCCAGCTAATTTAGCTAAACGTTCCTGTAATTTTTCTTTATCGTAATCAGAAGTTGTGTTTTCAATCTGAACTTTGATCTGGTTAACACGTGCAGTGATATCAGCCTTTTTACCGGCACCGTTCACAATGGTAGTGTTATCTTTATCAATAGTAACTTTTTCTGCTTTACCTAAGAAAGAAAGATCTGCATTCTCTAATTTGAATCCGCTTTCTTCGCTGATCAACGTTCCGCCTGTTAAGATAGCGATGTCTTCCAGCATTGCTTTTCTTCTGTCGCCGAAGCCAGGAGCCTTAACAGCAGCAATTTTCAATGAACCACGGATTTTGTTTACTACTAAGGTTGCCAATGCTTCACCATCAACATCTTCAGCAATCAACAATACAGGTTTACCGGTTTGAACTGCTTTCTCTAATACAGGAAGCAATTCTTTCATGTTAGAGATCTTTTTATCGTAGATAAGGATAAGCGGATTATCTAACACCGTTTGCATTTTTTCAGCATCAGTAACAAAGTATGGAGAAATGTATCCTCTGTCGAACTGCATGCCTTCCACCACTTCAACAGTAGTTTCCGTTCCTTTAGCTTCTTCAACAGTGATAACACCTTCTTTTTTTACTTTCTGCATCGCTTCAGCGATCAGCTTACCAATTGCATTGTCGTTGTTTGCAGAGATAGTAGCAACCTGCTCAATTTTTTTGTTGTCGTTACCAATTGGATTGGCCTGTTTGTGAAGGTTAGCAACAACAGCCTCAACAGCTTTGTCGATCCCACGTTTCAGGTCCATTGGATTTGCACCAGCAGCAACATTTTTTAAACCTGTGGTTACGATTGCCTGTGCCAATACAGTTGCAGTAGTAGTTCCGTCACCTGCTACATCAGCAGTTTTAGAAGCAACTTCTTTTAACATTTGAGCGCCCATATTTTCGATAGGGTGAGAAAGCTCGATTTCTTTTGCTACAGTTACACCGTCTTTAGTGATAGCCGGAGCACCAAATTTTTTGTCGATAATTACATTACGACCTTTTGGTCCTAACGTTACTTTTACTGCATTTGCCAAAGCATCTACACCTCTTTTTAAGGCGTCGCGAGCTTCGATGTTAAATATTATATCTTTTGCCATTTCTTTGAATTGTTTTAAGTTTAATTGTTTGATGTTTGAGTGTTTTGTCGTTCGGGGATAACATCAAACATTAAAAACCCCGAAACAAATAAACAATTAAACGATCGCGTAAATATCGCTTTCACGCATGATCAGGTATTCTTTACCTTCTACCTGTAACTCGGTGCCTGAATATTTGCCGTAAAGCACTGTATCGCCAACTTTAACTGTAAGAGGCTCGTCTTTTTTTCCATTACCAACAGCAATTACTTTTCCTTTTTGTGGTTTTTCTTTTGCTGAATCAGGGATAATCAATCCACCAGCAGTTTTTGTTTCAGCAGGAGCTGCTTCAATCAGCACTCTGTCGGCCAAAGGCTTGATGTTTACACTTGTTTTTGCCATTATGATTAGTTTTAAAGTTTAAAATTGTATTTACGCAAGGTCATAAAGCGTGCCAGTTACGGCCTTTTTGATTTTGCGCGACAAATTTACAATCTTATTCGGACTTTGTAGGAAAATTGACAGTTTTTGACGTGTCAGAATGACTTGTTTATTCCGGGTTGCAGGTTCCCTGGTTTCAAATGCTATCAAAATACAAATCTCAAACTTTAAACAGTTTCCCAGTTTATGGGTGTTTTTCCTTCTTTTTTAAGTATCTCATTAGTTTTGGAAAAGTGCTTACATCCGAAAAAACCGCCTCTGGCCAATGGAGAGGGATGTGGGGCGCTCAGTATAAAGTGCTTGGAACTATCAATCAGGGCTTCTTTTGCTTTTGCATAGTTTCCCCATAAAAGGAAAACAACGCCTGTTTTTTTATCGGAAATGGTTTTAATTACTTTATCTGTAAATTGTTCCCATCCCTTTCCCTGGTGCGATCCTGCCTGGCCTTCGCGAACGGTTAAAGTAGCATTGAGCAATAAAACACCTTGTTTTGCCCATTTCTCCAGGTTTCCTGATTCAGGAATGGGAATCCCCAAATCGTCCTGGATCTCTTTGAATATATTTACGAGTGAAGGTGGTTTCCTGATCCCGTCAGCAACCGAAAAGCAAAGCCCGTTTGCCTGGCCAAAACCATGATAGGGGTCCTGTCCAATTATCACCACTTTTACTTCATCAAATGGGGTATAATTAAAGGCGGCAAAAATCCTGTCGCCGGGCGGAAACACTCGGGCTGATTGTTTTTCTGCTAACAAAAACGCCTTAATTTGCTTAAAATAAGGATTTTCGAACTCTTCATGCAAAACCTCTTTCCAGGATGCTTCTATCTGTATATTATTTTGGCTCATTTATTGCT
>DASWXS010000515.1:0-2165 GCA_036405375.1 Bacteroidia bacterium | reverse complement strand
TCCCTGAATTAAAACTAGATTACAAAACAGATATAAGCGAATTCTTAAAATCGATTGAAGGCTTGAATTATAAAGACGGACACGCGGTATTAAACAAAGCGGTTCGTGCACTTGGAGAAAACATTCCGCCATTGGTAAATGCATATATGAACCTTTCGTCTACTATGATCGTTTTTGGTACTGCTACCAATCCAACTTTCGGGGATGTGGAGGAAACAGGATTGATTGTTACGGTAGCTGATGTATATGAATCAAAAAAAGACCGACATATAAATACATATCACAAAGAAAAAGACTCCCGCAACTCATAATGATAATCAGCAAAGCAACATTTTTAAAAAGCAGCAAGGAACTGAAACAACTTCCGAAACCTGATAAACCGGAATATGCGTTTATCGGACGAAGTAATGTTGGTAAAAGTTCGCTTATTAATATGCTTTGCAATAATAATAAACTGGCTCAAACCTCAGGAAAACCCGGAAAAACAAAACTCATTAATCACTTTTTCATTAATGAATCCTGGTATTTGGTAGATCTTCCCGGGTTTGGTTTTGCAAGTGTCTCCAAATCTTCCCGGGCGGAGTTTGAAGGAATGATCAGTGATTATATTACCAAGCGTAAAAGCCTGATCTGTGTTTTTTTGCTTATCGATAGTCGTTTACCTATGCAGAAGATCGATAGTGAATTCATGGATTGGCTGGCAGAAAAAGAAATTGCTTTTGTGCTTATTTTTACCAAGATTGATAAACTGGGAAAAACAACCCTGAATGCCAATATTGAAGCATATAAAGAGGCTCTTTTGAAGCAATTTGGTGAACTCCCCGATATATTTTTAAGTTCTGCCGAAAAAGCCCTGGGCAAAGAGCCGATCTTAAACTTTATTAACGAAAACATGCATTATTTCGTTCCTCCGCCAAAAGACGCGGTTGAATAATTTAGTACCTTTACATGAATTTTTAAAACGAACATGAACAACAATTTTAATTTCAACAGAAGCACAAACATCGATAATATGTCGCCACAAACGGCGGCTCGTACCCGTTCATTAATGACCTACACCTTTGGGTGGATGACATTGGCATTGGTTATTTCAACCGTTCTTACACTGGTATTTGGAAATAATGCGGAGTTATTCTCCTATTTATATGCGATCGATCCGGTTAAACAAATTGCTAAACCAACGATCCTATATTGGATAGTAGCACTTTCTCCTATTGCATTTACACTTGTAATGAGTTTTGGTTTCAACAGGCTTTCTTTTGTAGCATTGCTTGCCTTGTTTATGGCTTACGCAGCCTGCACGGGGATCAGCTTAAGCGTTTTGTTACATGCTTATCCTGCAGCAACAGTAGCTAAAGCCTTTGGATCAGCAGCTGGTTTATTTGGTTTAATGGCAGTAGTTGGTATTACAACAAAAACTGATCTTACCAATTTTGGAAGGATAATGGGTATGGGAGTAGTTGCCATTATGATTGCTATGCTGATAAACATGTTTACCCGCAGCTCAGGTTTCGATTATTTGATCAGTATCGTTGGTGTTGCTGTATTTACAGGATTGGTTGCGTATAATGTTCAACAAATCAAACGACTTTCTGCAGAAAGTGATGGTAGCGAAGGCTACATGAAGTTATCAGTAATGTCTGCATTTAGTTTGTACCTGGATTTCGTAAACATCTTTTTATTCCTTCTTCGTATTTTCGGAAGAAGAGATTAATCAAACATCATAACTTATATTTAAAAGGCCATTCGGACAGGTACCAGTCAGGATGGCCTTTTTTATTGGGATTTAGAGCTTTAAAAAGTTTTCTTCAATACCCTGTTCAAAACAAGGGCCTTAAAGCCTGATTATGAGCATTTTTTATACGATTTCTTGACTATCTTTGGATGGATTAACGTTAACTCAACCCGTATACGTATGAATCTACGTAAAGTAAATACCCTATATCTTCTTTTCATTTTCCTTTGCTCCTCCTTTTCTATTAGCGCGCAGGTAACTGCTAATTTCTCGGCAAATGTTGTCAGCGGATGTACACCTGTAGTGATTCAATTCACCGATCTGTCAACAGGATCGCCAACTACGTGGAACTGGAATTTTGGAAACGGTAACACTTCCGTATCACAAAATCCTTCTGCAATCTACACAATCCCCGGGCAATATACAGTTA
>DASWXS010000514.1:0-7136 GCA_036405375.1 Bacteroidia bacterium | reverse complement strand
GTTTTGCCCAGGTTGAGCTGGCGTATACAATAATTCTGGGCAAAGGTAAACATATCACGAAGCTCTGCAGTAGAGAATGATCCTTTTTCAGCTACCAGCGCCTGTTTCAATTTCTGATAATGTTGTTCATTACCGGGTTCTACCAGCGAATTAAGAATATGAAAATAAACAGCTATCACCGGCACTTTCAAAAAACCGGATTGAGGCAAAAACGATTTGATCTCTTCAATGAAAGAAATCTTATAATTTACCTGCAATACATTGCTCCGGTTGATCATCTCGCAGGCATATTTCAGTTTCTTCGCAAAATAAAAAGTATCAATACTGTCTGATAATATCTGTAACCTCGAATCAACAGAACGATTGTCGTGTATGGAACTAAAACGAAATGCAGCTTCTTCCATTTGTAATCGGGAACCCAGTTGGTCGCTGTCAGACTGAGAAATATGTTCAGCTTCTGATATCAGCTCCTGCAGATGGAGCGGAATATATTTAACCAGTCTTTTTTCGTGAAGACTTTCGAGGAGCTTTTGTTTTTTTAGCGGTTCTTCCGATTTCCATTTACGCTGAACAAGAAAATCCTCTATATGCAGATTTAGATCTGATAGGAGATACCGCAGTTTTTGTTCTTCGTATGTCTTACCAATGATCTTTTCGTACAATTTATTTCCAGGTAATAGTTTTTCCTTCAGAAGCTCTTTGCAAAGTTGAAGGAGTTCTTTTCGCTTATTAAAAAAGGGTGATGCAAGATAATCGAGCAAGGCAGTTTTTTCTGCATTAGTTAAAGAATTGAGGTAAGTTATGGTTTTCGAATGATCGATCATTTAAAAATTATGAATACATTAATAACATGTATTTCAATTACTTAAGCAATAAAAATATAAAATAACAACAAAATATACTCCGATAAATATACAAAAATATATTTCAGGTCCCAAAAAAGCCGCCTTATGTTTGTAACGTGAAAAAGCGGAATAATTAATTATCTTTAAAACAAATACTATGAAAAAAATTACGAAAACTACCTTTATCTGGCTGCCCATAGCGTTTATGCTGCTGATCAATTGTGGGATAAAGGCTCAGTGTGGTGTTACTCCTACCGCAACACCGGGTACTATTTATTGCTATGGTCAACTTACTGACGTGCCCATTAATCTTGGCTTACTGGGAGGGCCGTATAATATTCAGCCTTATATTGACTACCAGGTTCCCATGATACCGATTGGCGCTTTTGAGACCAATTACAGCAGCCCTACTTATACGCTCACCAACCAACCTGCCGGCACTTATACGGTTTACATTGTGGATGTAGGACATGGCGGGTGTTACGATTCGGTAACTTATATGCTAACTGAGCCCAGTATTTTAAATTTTTCAAATATATTTCAGTTCCCGCAATCCTGTAATGAAATGGCACAGGCCAGCTTTACAATGGGTGGCGGAACACCTCCTTACATCATAAGTTATACGCAGGATAATTCTACCTACATGAATCTTGCTATTACACCGAGTACTATTTATACAACTGTTTTACCTGTTGGACAATATGCTTTTAAATTAATAGATGGGCAGGGGTGTATAGTGGATCAGACAGCCACGGTGTTTGGAATTGCGGCAAATGATCAAAGTGCTAATTACACCGGCTTGTGTGGAGTTACAGATAGTTCGGTAAGCTATTATCCTAACGGTGGAGGATCATTGAATATTAACAGAACTGTGCAGGTAACACCTAAAGGACTTTGGAGCTTTAACTCAACAATTGGACTTATGGTAGACTGGGGCGACGGAAGCACTATTACAACGTATACAAATTCTTTACAGGGAATGCAGCAGGCCTATCCTTCCGGAATTCCACTTGCACATACTTATACTGCTACGGGAGTTTATATGATAACGTACACAACTGTTAATGTAACCAATCCTTTTCCTGAATACAATTATGTAAGAGAATTTATTAGTTTCGATAGTGATGTATATCCCGGAGATGCAAACAGTGATGGTGTTGCGAATAACCTGGATTTACTTAGCGTAGGGCTTAGTTATGGAAGTACCGGTGTTTTACGTCCTTCGGCTAACACAAGCTGGACGGCTCAGTCGTGCCCTGACTGGACACAGAGTTTTGCTTCCGGACTTAATTACAAACATTCGGATTGTGATGGTAACGGGCTTATTGATGCTCCCGATACAACTGTAATTATTCAGAACTATGGACAAACCTGCCTGCCAACTCAGCTTAATCCTCCGGGAGTATTTACAGGCTCAAACGCTCCTGAGCTTTCTGTAAATTTTCCAAACGGTAATTACCCGGCAGGTACTCCTGTTAGTATTGCTGTAAGTTTGGGTAGTTCAACTACTCCGGCAAACAATATTTATGGTATTGCATTTACAGTGAATTATCCTTCTAATGCTATTGATGCTTCCAGTGTGAGTGCAAATTTCTCAAATAGCTGGATGGGTGCTCCATCAGATTTATTATTCCTGTATTATAATTCACCGGGTACATCCAGCATGGACATTGCTATTTCGCGCCGGGATCAACAACCTATATCCGGTTCGGGAGACATTTGCAGCATTCTTGTTATTACTATAGATAATGTTGCTGGCAGGCCAGAAGATATGAATGCATATTTTACATTAAGCGACATTCGGATGGTTGATAACCTTGGAAATGAACTACCGGTAAATGCAGTTGGTGATACAGTTACCCTGCAGGGAAGTGTTGGACTTGCGCCTGCAAAGACTCAAAACAATATGCTGATCTATCCAAATCCTGCAAAAGAATCTTTCACTATCTCATCGGCGGAATTAATTGACGAAGTAGAGTTAACAGATCTTCTTGGCAAGAGCCTGCTGCACACAAGCCCGAAAGAAAAAGAATCGCTGATCAGTGCAGAAGGATTGGCAGACGGAATCTACCTGCTCCATATCCGTTCAGGTAACACTGTGGAAACAAGAAAAATTAATATCAGTAAATAAAGCATTATGAACGGGTAGTTGCGTTCATAATAAAACATCGCGAATGTTTGTAGTTTAAGAAGGGATTCGATCGGATCCTTTCTTTTTGTTTATATACTACCAATAGCATTTACTGTTCTATAAAAATTAGGTAAGGATAAAATCATTGACAAACCGCTATAAGCTGATTTATTTAAATACCTATATTTGAATAAGTATTTATAGTGCTTTGAAAAACCTACTCTTCTTTCTATACATATTAAGCTCTTTCGGGTTGTTTGCCACAGACGATAAGGAAGGTAATTTCCGTGCAACTGAGTACGGGTTATTGCCTGACAAAAATTATTCGCTTCAACAGGTACTGGATAATCAAGATCTCCCGTTTGTAAAAAATGACACACTTCACCCGGATAAAAACAATTCGTATTGGGTGCGCATTTTTTTTACACCTTTCGATCCGAAGTCGAATGAATACTACTTAACCGTTAACCCCGCTATCGACAATACTATTTATTACCTGGATCCCCGAACCCAAAAGTGGGAAAGCAATCAGTCCGGATTTTTTATATCAAACGGCAACCGGCATAAAGGCCTTGCTTTTCTCGCTAATGGCGACAGTATTAACTGCATTTATGTACACATAAACCTGCATGATTTTGCTGGTCAACGTTCCTCATTCGTTCCTGCCTTTACCGCATTGAAAGCTGATCATGTTGATGATAAAGAGAATTTTATGCTCGCCACCTGGCTTATTGTTTTGTTCATTATTTGCATCTACATCTTCAATATTATTGTCGACTTTATTGTAGTAAGAGAAAAAACGCATATCTATTACCTGGTTGTGCTTGCAGGTTGTATATTATATGTAACGGCATTTCACCGCTTCCCCAACCTGCTTTTTGATTTCCGGATGTTACGGTATAACATTGTTTCGGCTGATATGTTTTATTCGTATGAATTAAGTGATTTTCTAAGCCAGATTTCACTTATGACAATAACAACGGGTTATACCTATCTGACATCCAATTTTTTGAAGCTCGCCATAAACCTACCATTCTGGGATAGGCTCTTAAAGCGAATGTTGTTTTGTTACCTGGCATGTTGTTCTTTGTTCCAGGTTTCCATATTATTTACCCCACTTGTTTTTATTAGTGAGTTCAATCTCATTTCAAATTTATTTATCGCATCTATCTTTTTGCTTTTATTCGTTATAAGCGTTGTGAGCTTCAGGAAACGAAACAAGCATGCTAAATTATTCTTAATCGCCAATGCCATACCTTTTATAATTGTTATTGGCAGCGCACTGTACTTAACCTTATATAATTACAATAGCTATAATATGCTGTTGCTACCTTATTTCGGGATCATCAGCTTTAGCATTACCTTTTCTGTGGCGCTGGCGTTCAGGAACAGGAATATTCAGAATGAACTGAAGCTGAAAGAAATCGAAGCGAAAACACTGAGTATTGAAAACGAAAAAACATTGCTGCAAAATGAATTGCTATTTTCAAAAAACAAGGAGATTGAAACACGGCTTTCATTGGAAAAAATAGAAACAGAAAATCTACAGCTAAAACTGGATCTTAAGAACAGGGAAATGGTTTCTTCGGCGATCAATATTTCCCAGAAAAATGAAACCTTCGAAAAGATCAAAAAACAATTGGATGGGTTAAGCACCGATCAGTCGGTTTCTAAAGAATCCCTCGAAAAGGTAAAATCAATGATCAGAAACAATATCGCCGTTGAAAATACCTGGGAAAATTTTAAGATACATTTTGAGCAGATTCATCCCGATTTCTTTTCCGATTTGTTAAAAAAACATCCTAATCTTACCCAGAATGAACTTAAGTTGAGCTCTTATTTAAAGCTGAATTTAACAAATAAAGAGATCGCCGCCTTCCAGAATATAGATCCGGATAGTGTTAAGAAGGCGAAAATGCGCTTAAAAAAGAAATTAAATCTATAAAAGGACCAGAGAAAAATAAATTCAAAACATTGTTTTACAATACTTTAAACAGAAGACAAAATCTGTCCCCTGTTTGTCCCCCTCCCCGATTTGCATAAAGTACACCTGCGAATATACTTTTGGTTGATTCCCGAAATTAAATCAAAAGAATATGAAATTACTTTTCAAATTTATTATCGCTTCGTGTTTAGTATTAATTTCTGTAAACCGAAGTGCTGCACAGCGCTCCTGTGGTTCAGAGTCGCTATACAACGAAATGCTGAACTCAAACCCAAAATTGAAGGCAAATAAGCTGCAACGTGAAAACAATCTTCAACAGCTAATTTCTGCCCGGGTAGCCAATGGGAATAATGCCACATCATCGGTCATAAGTATTCCGGTAGTAGTCCATGTAATTCATCATGGCGAAGCAACTGGTGTAGGGGCTAATGTGAGCGATGCGCGTATTCAGCAACAGATCGATATATTAAATACCGCATTTGCTGGGCTTAATTCTGATTCATTAACCCCATCTCATCCATTTTACCCTTATGTAGGAAAATCATCTATTCAATTTTGCCTTGCTAAAACAGATCCATATGGATACGCTACCACGGGCATAACCCGAACTGCATCCCCGGTAAACGCATTTTTTAAATCGTTCGACGCATATATAAAATCTACGCAAAAAGGCGGAAAAAATGGCTGGGATAATTCTCAATACCTAAATATCTGGATTGTTACAATTGGCGGAACCGAACTTGGTTGGGCATATTATCCTGATATCGCATATTACATCCCTGAACAAGACGGGATTGTGATTGGAAATAAATCTTTGGGAATTAGTCCGGACAACTTTCCGGACTGTAACGACGGAAACACATTGGTTCATGAAGCAGGACATTGGCTTAACCTTATACACACCTGGGGACCGGAAGCTAACTCTGTTTGCGGAGACGACCAGGTAACAGATACACCTACATCGCAAGGGCCTAATTATGGATGTCCTTCTTTCCCATGCCGGCCCAATAATTCATGTGGTTCAGGTGCAAATGGAGAAATGTACATGAACTATATGGATTACTCCTCTGATCAGTGTATGCGAATGTTCTCAAAAGGACAGGTAACAAGAATGGAGGCGGCATTTTCACTCTACAGATCCAGCTTGCTAAGCTCACAGGGTTGCCAGGTAAGTGTGATAAACAAACCATTTCTAGCCGCAAGCAGGTGGTATGTAAATCCATCAAGCACAGGTAATGGAAACGGAACATCCTGGACAAACGCGATACACTCATTAAGTGAAGCATTGTTTTATGCGAAGGATTATGGTGTAACAGAGATCTGGGTAAAAAAAGGAGTATACAAACCAAGCGAGTCAGGCAATCAATGGAAATTATTTTATATTCCTTCAGGGATGAAAATCTATGGAGGATTTAATGGAAATGAGTTAACGCTTAACCAAAGAGATTATAATGTATTGCACACAACAAACGAAACAACAATCAGTGGCGATCTTTCCGGCAACGATGTAGGGTTTACCAATAATTCCGAAAACTCTTTTCAATTGATCCGCTTTTACATTGCAGATACAAATACAGTATTGGATGGATTTACGGTGAAAGGAGGAAACGCCAGCAATCCGGCTGTTCCTTTTAATACAGGTGGCGGGCTCATCAATTATTCTGCCGGTTTAGTCAGCGAACCAAGAGTACGCAACTGCATTTTTAAATACAATACCGCCAACCAGGGAGGCGCAGTATACATTGATGCTGCCTGGAACGGAAGAACAAACATGAAGTTTGAAAATTGCGAATTCCAGAATAACTATGGTACTACTGCCGGGGCAGTATATTTAGATGGCTCGTCGGGAGAAAACAACCCGGTTTTCTATAATACAAAGTTCATAGATAATAATTGCAATTCAAACGGTGGAGCGATTGGTACATGGGCAAATGGAGACGGAGGTACTATTGGAGAATGTTCACCGGAGTTTTACAATTGTGAATTCATTCATAACGGATCAGATACACTTGCAAATACGTTTGGAGGATGCTACTACAACCAAACAGATGCTTTAGGAATTGCGTCTCCAAAATTTGCAAACTGCGTATTCCGTAATAACTACAGTAATTTCAGGGCAAGTGTCTTTACCAGCTATGTTTCTGACAATGGAATTTCACAGCCCGAGTTCAATAATTGCAGCATATTCCGCAATACCAGCAAAACTACCTGGACA
>DASWXS010000513.1:0-10360 GCA_036405375.1 Bacteroidia bacterium | reverse complement strand
TCACCTCGTTGATATTCTTCCTGCTCGATTCAAAACTTCTTTTCGCAGCTTCAATTTTCACGCGTTGCATGTACTCAACTACAGTATTGTTTGTTGCTTTTTTGAACCTTCTCTCAAAACTTCTACGCCCAACCGAATATTTATCTGCAAGCTCCTCAACGGTGATCTTAGCGTTAAAGTTCTCTTCGATGTGCTCCTGTGCTTTTAATATTTCTTTGTCCCCATGATCTTTTTGTCCCTGGAACATCATGAAGGCTGACTGGCTGCTCCGATCAATATCAACTGCAAAATATTTTGAGGCAAGAATAGCGGTGTCGCGATCCGTATATTTTTCTACGAGGTATAACAATAAACTCCAATACGAATTAGCTCCTCCGCTCGAATAGATCCTTTCTTCTTCAGTGATAATACTTCCGTCTACCAATTCTACATCTGGGAACATATTTCTGAATTCGTTCGCTGAATTCCAGTGCGAAGAACATTTTTTACCATCTAATAATCCCGTTGCCGCGAGTAAAAAAGCGCCTATGCAGAGCGATGCTAACTCTGCTCCGCCATTATATCTGTCCTGTATCCAGGGAATGTATTCTTTGTTTAGCTCAATAGCTTTGCGCATATCTCCGCTTAAGGCCGGGATAAATATGAGATCGGTATCCTTTACTTCACTTAATAACCTGTCGGCATGCACAGAAAACAAGCTATTTTCCAGCTTTACTTCTTTTTTAAGCGCAACTGTTTGTATATTAAATAAAGGCTGCTTCCCCGAGGCCACCAGGAATTGATTTACTGCCCTGAACATGTAATGTGGATCAGCTATGGCTTCAATTACAGCTGTTTCCGGAACCAGTATGGATACATTTTTCATATCCCAAATATAGGCTATTCGTTTGTCGGAATCAACCCCGAAAAATGTCGTTTTTACACTTTCGGATTCAAACGAATATGTTGCACCTTTGTAATGTAAAATTTAAACAATCTTAAAATTAAATAAAATGGAAAATTCAACAGCAACAGTTATTACTGTAGAAACCACAGTAAGCGCACCGGTAAATAAAGTATGGGATTATTGGACAAAACCAGAGCACATCACACAATGGTGCTTTGCATCGGACGACTGGCATTGCCCTAAAGCAGAGAACGATATTAAAACGGGTGGAAAATTCAGCAGCACAATGGCAGCAAAAGACGGTAGCTTTAGTTTTGATTTCGGAGGTGTTTATGATAAAGTAGAGCCGAATAAATTTATTGCCTACACAATGGGAGACGGAAGACAAGCAGAGATTACTTTTACACAAGAAGGTTCATCTACAAAGGTAGTTGAGAAATTTCATGCTGAATCTCAAAACCCGATCGAAATGCAAAAAGGTGGGTGGCAGGCGATCCTCGACAACTTTAAAAAGCATGTAGAGAATAATTAATTTAAAAAAATTCAGATCATGAAACTTCAAAAGATCACACCATTCTTATGGTTCAATACGGAGGCAGCGGATGCAGCGAATTTCTATATCACCGTATTCAAAAACGCAAAGATCCTGAGCTCAAACCCCATGGTAACTGCCTTTGAGCTGGAAGGATTACAGATCAGTGCACTTAACGGCGGACCGACATTTAAACTGAACGAATCATTTTCTTTAATGATCAGTTGCGATAACCAGGAAGAAATTGATTACTACTGGAATAAGCTAACTGCCGATGGTGGCCAGGAGAGCCAGTGCGGGTGGCTTAAAGACAAATTCGGTCTTTCGTGGCAAGTGGTACCTTCCATTCTTCCAGAGCTAATGAGCAACCCGGCTACGGCTCAAAATGTAATGCAGGCATTTATGAAAATGAAAAAGTTTGATATTGCAACTTTGGAAAAAGCTGCCGGAGTTAATGCGTAAAGATCATGTCAACCATTCATTCGTATCTTACTTTTAATGGGAATTGCCGGGAAGCAATGACCTTTTACCGGGATTGTCTTGGTGGAGAGCTTACCTTTCAAACGATTGGTGAGTCTCCACTGGCAGCTCAGCTTCCCGGTAAAATGAAAGACTGCATTTTACATTCTACGTTAACAAATGGGAATATGGTATTACTCGGTTCCGACATGGTTTCGGCACAAGGATTGAAAAAAGGCAATACGGTTTCCATGGTATTGAATTGCATGAGTGAAGAAGAAATAAAATCCTGCTATAAGAAATTATCGGACGGAGGCACAGCAGATCACCCGCTTGAAAATACTTTTTTTGGGGCACTGTTTGGTGATCTTACTGACAAATTCGGAAACCACTGGTTATTGAATTACGAAAAATCCGCAAAATAAAACAAGAATGGTTGAAGTATTTAAAACCTCGGTAGAAACGCGTAAAACTGCGGATGAGCTGCTGCAAATGCTTCATTCATCCTTCCCGGAATTGCGATTAAACTTTGACCTGGAAGATTGCGACAATATATTACGCGCAGAAGGCAAACACATTAACTCCCTGGAAATTATAAAGCTCATTGAACATTACGATCATTTCTGCACCATACTTGATTAGTTTTATTCTGAGCTATTTATTATTTTAGTGGTATAAGAATAATTCCAAATCAAGAATCTTATGAGTACTCACTCGAAAGTATACAACGTTTATTTTGAAGAAAAATTAAATATAGTTGTAATGGAATGGAGTGGTTATGCCACCAGTAATGATTTCAGGGAAGGAACCGAATTGATGTTGAATATCCTTATTCAAAACAATTGCTCGCATGTACTTGCTAATATCAGGGATATGACTATTATCGGAATGGATGATCAGCAGTGGTTGGAAAGTAATTTTTTACCCAGGGCAATAAAATTTGGGTTCAAAAAAATCGCCATTGTTACTCCAAAAGCACATTTTAATAAAGTAGCCGTTGAAAGTATCTCTTATAAAATTGACAAAGAGAAACTGAACATTACCTTTTTCGAAGACGTAAAAACTGCAATAGAATATTTTAAACCCTTTCCCGGCCATTCTATGAACTGATACTTCCTTACTATTATAATAGTTTAGTATCTCTTTTGTTTACCCGCACATTGTTCCTGCCCAATGTGAGAAAATAATTCCCCCACACTTCTTTTTTTAGTGTTTAACTCAGGTATCAAGTTTGAATTCTTACAGAAAGGAACTTATATGACAACCGTGGAAAACACAAAAAAACATTTTTTCGAACACTTCGCTACTAAAACAGCGATCCTCGCAGGAAGCTCCGCAGCATTCCTGATAGCATTGAGTGTTGTATTGATCTGGGCCATTACAGGTCCTTTTTTTCATTTTTCAGAAACCTGGCAACTGGTTATTAATACCGGGACAACCATTATCACTTTTTTAATGGTATTCCTTATCCAGAAAGCACAAAACAAAGATTCGCTGGCCATTCAATTAAAATTAAACGAACTGGTGGCAGCCCATGAATTTGCGAGCAACCGGCTGGTAAGTGTGGAAGATATGACAGAAGAAGAGTTAAAGGTAATACGGAAATATTATTCGAAATTAAGTGAAATGGCAAAGGAAGATGAAACCCTACAGCAATCACATTCTATTGAAGAAGCAGAAAAGGATACTGAGTTCAAAAAGATCATGGACCTAAAAAAAGGAAAAACAATTTAAGCGTAGCATCATATGAAAAAATTACTTCTTTACATTGCAATAAGTTTATCATTCGCGTCTTGCAGCGACAATGGAAATACCGGCAATCCGCCAGCCGACACACCCGATATTAATGACCAGGGGGCTGCCGTTAAAAGTGGCGATCCAGGCGCAACTAAAGCCCGCGATCATGATACCGGGAAAACGTATAGAGACACTTCTCTTTATCCTAAGAATTAGTACATTTTAGTTATCTGATTCTATTCTTATTTTTACAAGAAGGCATTTAACGACACCTTTATCCAGTTAACCAGCCAGATCAGATCTTTGTTGTCGATTTACATTTTCATAGAATCGAAGTAATTCCCTGCCGGTTAACATGCCTTTATAAACAATCGCGGGAAAGTTATCTTAAGGCATCTCCTTATTTCTCTGGGTTTTTATATAAGTAACAACTCCAATTAGCAATATAACAATGGCAAATCCAATACTACTTGTAAGCAACTGTACTTTGAAACAAATTAAAAGTAAAACGAAATATATAAAAGCAAATAAAGTTGCAATCACCAAAAAAAACAAATAGAACAAGCCAGATGATTTTAGTTTGTCCCGGTTAATTGGAGAAGAAAATATCTTAATTAAAACAACCAGAAGGGTAACAAGTAATAATAGCAAAGAAATACCAAGGAAATTAGGCCTCGCTTTTATGGCCAGAAATAATTTGCTTGCCGAATCCAGTTGTTTAATTTTAGCCCATGTGCTTTGAGAATCTGTTGGCTTAACAGGTAATGGAATTGATGGTTCCGGCGGTAACACCCCCACGGCGAATTTGGTTTCGAGAAGATGCCATAACCGGTCGCTTCCGTCATCAAAACCTAAAGCCCATATCCCAATGCCTCCAAGCTGCTTGTTTAAAACATAATCATACTTTGCTCCCAGCGAATATTCCGTATCCAGCCACAATTGCCTTGATATTTGTGGTTTATTATTTTCCTTGTACGGATACGCATAATGACTTGTCTTTAATACTGTATCAATTATAAGACTTCCTATACCGCTGGTAAGTGAATAACTATAAGATCTGTAGTATTCAAAAACACAATTACCGGATGGGACTGCTGTGCTTTGAGTATTCCAAAGCCCACCATAATAAGGTACCCCAAGTAATAATTTCTTTCCCGGAACATGCCTATCTGATAGGTAATGAGTCACAGAACCTTCAACACTATTGGGAATCCATGCACTTTTCTTAAGAGGTGCTATAGGTCCGGCATTTTTGCTGAAGGCCCCAAAATAATCGTACCCCATTAAGATAAATAAATCAACTGGTTTTTGTAACACATCAAAATCAAATGGTGAAGGATTCCGTTCAACAGCCGGCAAAGTAATAGATACTAATTTACCCCGTTCTGTAAATTTTTCCCGTAGCTTATTTATAAAACGCGTAAAAGCGTCGCGCCGGCTTGATGGTATTTGCTCAAAATTTACACATACACCATCCGCTTTTTTATTGGTTATAGTTTCAAATAATTCTTGAATAAGCGCGTCCTGCGCACGCTCATTTGTATCACTTAAAAAAGTGGCATTTGCTTTCTGTCCGAAATTTGTAACAGTAAGCAAAACTTTACAGGCAGGGTTTTGTTGTTTTACATACTTCACAATTGAAGAAGTGTCCCAACCATTCCATTCGTTGATAGCACCGGTAACAGGATCAAAAGCACAACAAAAGTAAGCTACGTGAGTAAGCAAAGAATAATTATAATTCGTATAGCTGTCTTTCTTCCAATACACATGCCACCCAAAAACACTAATATCCTTTTTAAGCGTAAATTTTCCGGGATACTTTATATTTCCTCTTAAAAGCAGGTTATTCGTTCCCTCAAAATACTTTTTATGCGCGTCGGAAATTTTACTGAAATAGTAACGTGAGTTTGTAGTATCATCCGGCTCTTCCTGCTGAGTAGAAATACTACCATAACCTTCATTCATAAAACCAACGAAAATTAGCAGCAGCCACAAAAAATATTTTCTTCTTCCTTGCATTTAGAGTCTGCCAAATTAATTTATTTGATTAACATAATTCCCTTTTTTTCAACAAAAAAAACATCTGACTCTTTTTTTTATACATTTAAACTCTATAACCCTCATCAATATCAAATTCTATTTAATATGGAAAAGACCAGACATCATCACACCCATCATCCCGTACAACACAATGCCTATCTAAAAGAACTGGAAACAATGCTGGCGGGAATTAAAGCCCAGCTTATAGAGAAGGAAGATGCCACTCGTATTGATTATAAAAGTAAACAGATCACTGAAAAAGCCGCTGAACACGACAGAAGAGCAAAGAAAAACTATTATACCAAGGCATCCAGCTATCTTAAAGAACTTACTGACACATACAATGCAGTTTATGATCTGCAGCTGGTGGCTGATAAGATTGTTACTATGGCAACAATTGCCGGCACAGATGAGTCTACCGTAGCCACTAATATTGCAGCTTCCGCACGAAGCACAGAAGCCGCGTTGGAATCTGTACTGGCCATGGTTGGATTAGTAGCTAAGATACAATCGAGAGCCCAAAATGATGGTGAACATGATGATCATAAAACAATTGTTTCCGTTATAGTGAAATCAGCTGCTGAGCTTCAGAAAAAAGCGCATGAAGCAGGCAAAGCTGCAGAAATTGCATCTATGGCATCACTTAACCTTACTATTGCCGCTGCAGAATCAAATGCATTGTACCTCGTAAATCATCTTTCCGATTTTTCTGCAAGTATTAGTGCACTGGCCACAAATATCAGCCAAACTAAAGCAGACGCTGCTTCAAATGCAGAAAATGCATATACTGCTCTTCAAACAGCTCTTACACAATTAAATGAAGCTGAAAAAAACCTGGAGCTTTCGCACCTTGAATGGAGAAGTGCACAAACAGCAAACAATGAAGAAAATCTGCAACTTGGTTTGCAGGAGGCCCACAAACTGGTAATAGAAGATGAAAGAAAAGCAGCAACTCAAAAAAAATAACTTATGAGCTACATAGATAAAAAATATACTATAATCAAGGATTTAGTTAAAAGTAAAAAAGAAGCGGATCACGCACTTACACTTATAACTGCCGAAAATGATGCACTAACTGTTGCCCTTAATACCAAAACCCTTATTTGTGCAAATGATCTTAAAGATCTGACAAACATCAAAGCTACTTCTCATGACATTGCAATAGCTCATCATAAGATAAAAAGCCTGCAGGCAGATATTAAACACTCGTGTGAAAAAGCTGAAGAATTGCTGAAAAATGCAGAGGAAATGTTTAAAGATGCCCATAATACAGCAAGAAGAACAATTGAGTGCGCTGTTCAGTTTACTGAACTAAATAAACATATCAACAGCCAGGAAAAAGGCGGAACAAGTAAAGATGTTCTTTTTGCACTGATAGCAAATGAAGCTGCTACATTTGGCCCTGTATGTGAAAAAGCCGTAACGGATGCCAACAATGCGTTAAAAGATGCCATTACTGCTTTAAGTAACGTGGTCCATTTGCATTACTCACTTACAAGAACAAAAGAACTGATTGACGATGCAATTGACCTGTTGCAGGTAAAAGACAAAAAAACCGGCATTCATGAAAGCCTGGAAGCCTTAAAACACCTGACACATAAACATTATGAAGAATCACATAAAGAACAGCAAACAGCCGAGCATCATTCAAGAGATAAAAATAAAGAATTAACGGAGGCTACAAACAAACTGGGAGTAATCACCAAACAGCTCGATGCCGCCGAAAAAGCAATTGCACTTGCTGCTGCCAATTAAATCATTTCAGAACACTATAAACAAACCCACTTTTTAAAACAAGTGGGTTTGTTTTAACAGGTTATTTAACTGAATATTGAACCAATGGGGAAAGAAAGACTTCAGAAAAAACAGGATTCTTCGATTGCTCCTGAAGGTAAACAATCCGTTCAGACTAAATCATTCAATCCTCCTGATTCCGGGATAAACTTTACTGTTCAAAAAAAAGAAAACAAAACCGGCTTACCCGATAATTTAAAAATGGGAGTAGAAAATCTTTCAGGCATAGATATTTCTGATGTTAAGGTTCATTATAATTCTGCGCAACCGGCACAATTAAATGCGCATGCTTACGCGCAGGGCAACCAGATTCATGTGGCCCCCGGCCAGGAAAAACACCTGGCACACGAAGCATGGCATGTAGTTCAACAAAAACAGGGAAGAGTAAAACCCACCAAACAATTAAAATCATCCCTTGCATTAAATGATGAGCCTGGTCTCGAAAAAGAAGCGGATGTAATGGGTGCGAAAGCGCTTTCACTTAATTCAGGAACAGCTCAAACAAAAAAATCACTTAAAAAATCAGATGTTGCCCAAACTGTCATCCAGGGAAAACTAACTTTTGTTACATATAAAACAGAACAGGATAAAATTGAAAAAGCGGTTGAAGATGCGCATATTGCGGGGCAGGCTTTTCTTGATCACCCTATGAATAAAGGTGAAACCGAAGCACGCATCAAAGTAAGCATTGCTGCTATTCAAAAAGTATATGACAATAACCAGGAAGACTACACCTTTGAAAAGCGTATAAGAACCCAGGCCATTGAAGCCATAAATGAATTAAAACGAAGATACCTGGCACCAGCTCACGGACCGGAAGCAGAAGCCTCCGCTTCTGCTGCTGATTTTGAAGATGATCACATTGCTGCAGAACATGAGCAGCCAAGACATGAAGCTGAAGAAGAGCATAGTGAAGTACATAGCGTTACCAGGTCTAAAACCGCAAGACCACAACTTGCAAACGAAAGAGATCTGCTGACTGATACCGAAACTCTTTTGAGCGGTAAAAGAAGAGTAACTGATAAAACACTTATAGATACTACATATGATAGTATTGGGCAAAATCTTGTACTCGATCTTAATATGTTGTTCGAAGAGCATTTGCAAAGAGCGATTGAACACGGCCCTTCCTTTTTAGCTGACATCCGAAAGATCGTAAAACTTATTCATGATAAACTTAATATCCGTTCTGTTGCAACATCGAAAGACAAGCCTGAAAAAGAGCAGGATTTCAGAAAGGATCGAATAGATTGGGTAGAAAAACATCTTACTGCAATTTACGGGAGTGAGGTTACTATTAAATTTTTAAGAGAACATAACTGGAATCTCAGTGATATTCAAACTCCTTCAAGGCCTGCCGATGGTGAACAATCCAGGATGACAGCCGGATATATTAAATTGCTAAAAATGCTGGATACTCAACTGCCTTACTTTGGAGGCTCGGTAGAGTATGATAAAAATCAGCGAAACAGTTTAGAGTATTGGATCTATCACCTGAGTTCATTAACCAAAGATCCAGACAGGCAATATCCAATCGCACAGGGCATGGGGCCGCACGCACTCATGAAGCCTATGATCGACTATAGGACGCATCCCGGCAGCATGCTTCCCGCACAAAATCAACGGAACCTTGGAACAGGTATTGTTGAAGCCGCATGGAAAGAGCTTCCTGAAAGTATGCAACGAATGCTTGGACAAAAAACCCTGGATATGGAAGCGCAGTATGATTTCAGAAAACCCAGCGTTCGAATTCATGATCCACACCAAAGCGCTTCACAGTTATTTGGCGGACACCAGTTATTACAAAGAATTATCACAGCTAAATTGAAAAGTGGTAAGCTCGTAATAAACAAACGACAGGATGCCACCAGTGAAGAAATTGCCTTGGAGACGTTTAAAAATTTATGGCAGTTATGTAGCGAAGATGAGAAAAAAACCATTTATGGCGATGTACTTGGAGTTCCATGGTCAGACGCTCACCTGCATGACGGGCATGGTTTTGAGCAAACAGTTGATTCATCTGTATTAGCATATGGCGGAGATTTTGGAACAAAAAAACATCCATACCGTTCTCAACAGGGGCTTATGAATGTTGTTGGTGTAAAAGGAAACATTTTGGAAACACCACAGGTTGCCGCTGCTAAATACAAAAAGGAGTTAATTGCACATTTTACTAAAAAAGGCGTAGCGGGTGGCCACGTTCCTGACTCGGCTTTTCCTGACGTTGCGCAAAGAGGTATAGCTCATGATGCTTCTGTTTTTGCAGAGCAGTTCCAGGAAAAACACCAGGCCTGGTATGATAACGTACGCGCAAGCCATAAACCAATTATCGGAGGTATGAGCGGCCATACATTAGGCTACCTTAATTTATACGAAGAAGCGTTGCGAAATACACCCGAAAGTGAGCGTGCAAATTATCCCAGCATGGAAACCCTCAGGGCTTGTATGCTTGGCGCTCTTGTTGGTGATAAGCAACACCATAGCTATGATGAAGTAATGGCTGCAAGCCACGGATTTCCTACTTACAAAGGATCCGGTACACTCAAGTATGAAGACAAACATGGATACGGAGATGTTTTGTTTTCCGGTAATACCGCTATAAAAAATGCAGCCTTACAAGCCTACAGTGAAACCTATAATGCCATAACAACACCGGAACCCAATTCCGTTCTCCTTCTTCTTAAAAAAAATGTATATAAAAACGGTTTCGAGAGCCACTATAAAGCACTGTTGGATAGTATACGTGCTTATTTGATATCTGGTTTACACGCGGGAAACGCAAAAGATATTATACAAAACATTGAAGGAGCTGTTAAACTGGCTCGAACTCACCAAATACTACCTTCCGAATTTGTTGCAAAACCAAAAAGCCGGGAAGTTACCGGGAAGATAGGACAAAAGTAGATGTATTA
>DASWXS010000512.1:0-10027 GCA_036405375.1 Bacteroidia bacterium | reverse complement strand
AGCAACAGGGCGTGTCCAGTGATAATGTAGAACAATTGGTAAAAGCAGCCCTAAAGAATTTTTAATTGAACGCATTTGTTAAATATACCCTTGTTGGATCTTTGTCGTTAGCGATGTTATCGGTAATTACCAAGTCGCATGCCGACAGTAATACACCTTTGCATAAATACAGGGTTGCCGGCTTTAACGGAAATAATCTTGCCCTGGCAGATACTCCGGATATAGATACACCTATCACCAATGATGATCTGCATTACCCGATCCATCCTACAGGTTACGATGAATACATTTATCAAAATCAGCACCCCCTGGAATTAAATAGTCCGGGCAATATTAAAAGTACAACCACTTACGATATTAAAGGGCGTGGAGGAGAAGATTCTGTTAAAAATCAGTTCTTACTCGAACAAAAAATGGGGGACTACAATTACCGTCCACCAATTTATATGTCGGAGGAAGAATACCAGGATTACTTATTTAAAAAACAGGTTAAAGCATACTTTAAATCGAGAGTAAAAGCCGATGATGCAACCAATCAAACCAACCCGAACAAATTAATCCCAACTCTTAATGTTGGAGGAGAATTGTTCGACAGGATCTTTGGAGGTAATACAGTTGATATTCGCCCGAATGGATCTGCCGAGCTTTCGTTTGGTTTAGTAACCAACAAAAATGGTAATCCTGCCATACCTGTTAAACAACGTAAGATCACCAACTTCGATTTCAACATGAAAGTGCAGCTGAATCTCGTGGGAAAAATCGGGGAGAAATTAAAACTAACAACCAACTATAATACAGAAGCTTCTTTCGATTTCGAAAATCAAATGAAGATTGAGTACAATGGTTTGGAAGATGAGATATTAAAAACAATTGAAGCGGGTAACGTTACATTGCCACTTACCACTTCATTGATCCCGGGAAGCCAGAGCTTGTTTGGTGTTAAAACAAAAATGCAGTTCGGAAAATTAACTGCAACAACGGTTTTATCGCAGGAACGTGGAAAGAAAACCGAAGTTACTTTACAGGGAGGTTCACAAACTACCAATTACACCATCAATGCCGACAATTACGAAGCTAATCGTCACTACTTCCTAGGCCAGTACTTCAGGGATAATTACAATGCTTCTATGCAAACCATTCCATTGTTAAGCTCCAATGTAATTATCACTAAGATTGAGGTATGGGTAACCAACAGGAGCAACCAGCAGGATGAAGTTCGTAACATTGCAGGTTTTGCTGATCTTGGAGAAGATTCAACCGACATCATTGGTAATCTTACCAATCCCGGATGTGTGTCAAATCAGTCTTATCGTATTGCAGATGGTCCTGGAAAATTACCATATAATGATGCCAATAGCTTGTATCATATTCTTACCAATGATGTTAATGGTATAATCAAAGATCGTGACTATTCGTCCATAGCAAATAAAATGAAGGAAGCTACGCTCTTCCAGAACACCTGTAACTTTGCTAATCAATACATGGAGCAGGGTCGCGACTTTGACGTTGTGAACCGTGCGCGTAAATTGAAGCCAACAGAATATACCTATAATAAACGTTTAGGATATATCTCCTTAAACCAGGCTTTAAATTATGATGAAGTATTATGTGTGGCTTTCCAGTATACGTCAGGCGGCCAAACCTACCAGGTGGGGGAGTTTTCCGATCAGTTTCCTACAGGTGATCAGCCGCTTTACCTGAAGTTATTAAAGAGTACGGTTTTAAATACAAAAATCGCAATGTGGGATCTGATGATGAAAAACGTTTATTCTATCGGAGGGTACCAGATCAACCCGCAGGACTTTAAATTCGAGGTCTTCCGTACCACAAAAGGTGTTGATCTTCCTTATATAAACGTTTCACCGGTTGCAAGCACACCATTATTACAGGTATTCGGTCTCGACCAGGTAAATGTAAATGGTGATAAAACTCCGGATGGTTATTTTGACTTTATTGAAGGAACAACTATCATTGCAACGAATGGTCGGGTTTACTTACCATTGGTAGAGCCTTTTGGTAATGACCTGAAAAGCATCATAGGTTTATCAAATGAAACCAGCGAGTATATCTTCCAGGAACTCTACGATTCAACCAAAGTTATCGCCCAGCAGCAAACAAAAAAGAACGTATATAAAATCAAGGGCCAATACAAATCATCCAGCAGTTCAGAGATTTCATTAAATGCAATGAACGTTCCGCAAGGATCTGTAAAAGTTACCGCAGGTGGAGTTCCGCTTACTGAAAATGTTGACTATACGGTTGATTATACATTAGGTCGTGTGAAAATCATTAACGAAAGTATTATGAATTCCGGGCAACCTATTAAAGTGTCTTCGGAAAGTAATTCCATGTTTAACATCCAGCAAAAAAGTTTGATAGGAACACGCCTGGATTATAAAGTGAATAAAGACTTCTCGATAGGCGGAACGTTTTTGCGTTTAACAGAAAGACCTTTAACACAGAAAGTAAATTTTGGAGATGAGCCTGTTTCAAATATCATGTGGGGCGCAGATTTTAATCACCGGGCAGATGCTCCGTGGTTAACTCGTTTGATCGACAAAATTCCATTGATCAATACAAAAGAGAAATCATCTATTCAAACGGCGGGTGAATTTGCGCAGTTAATTGCAGGTCACTCAAAAGCAATTAATACAGCGGGCGATAAAGGTGGTAACTCTTACCTCGATGATTTTGAAGGAAGTGTTTCGTTGATTGATCTCCGGAGTGCAGGAGCATGGAGTTTGGCGAGTATTCCACAGGGCAATCTTGATGAATTCCCGGAAGCATCTATGGATAATTATTATTCAGGTTATAACAGGGCAAAGATTGCATGGTATACTGTTGACCAGTCTGTATTCTACCTGGATGGAAATATCAAGCCGGGAAACATTACCAAAAACATTCAGTCGAATAATTTTATGCGTTCTGTTGTTGAAACTGAATTATTCCCGAACAAACAACCACCTAATGGTCAGCCCGTGTTGCTTCCTGTATTGGATATCGCTTTATATCCAAATGAAAGAGGACCTTACAATTATGATGTTAATCCTACTTCGTTTTCCAGTGGTATTGACTTCGCGAATTCAAATATAACGAACGGTATCCGGTTAAATAATCCTGAAAGCCGTTGGGGCGGTATTATGCGTCGTATGGAGAATCCTGATTTCCAGACAGCGAATATCGAGTTTATTCAATTCTGGATGATGGATCCGTTTAACAGTGATTATGCTGCTGCATTTCCTGGGTACACGCCTCCAGCCAACGGGGAAATGATTATCAATATTGGTAACGTTTCTGAAGATATTTTGAAAGATGGTAAAATGGCTTTTGAAAATGGAATTCCAAAAGCAGGTGCTTATGGTGATCCGGATAAAGTAGTGGAAACCCCGTGGGGATTTGCACCTGCTTTGCCTATTATTACGCCTGCTTTCGATATTGACGAATCTTCACGTGAAAACCAGGATGTTGGTTATGATGGTTTAAAAAATAGTGAAGAGCGTACCTTCTTCTCAACTTATCTTGCTGCACTTTCGGGCGGAGCTTATGAGGCAGGAAATGCCGATCCATCGGGAGATAATTATCATTTTTACCGTGGAGATGATTTCGATCTTAATAATGCTGCAAATACTTTGTACCGTTATAAATGGTTCAATAACCTGGAAGGAAACTCTCCAACAGTTGCACAGTATGAGCTGATCAATAACGATAAATATCCAACTACTGCTACTACCATCCCTAATACCGAGGATGTTAACCGTGATAACACTTTGAGTGAAACGGAAGCATACTATCAGTATCGCGTAAAAATTACTCCGCAGGATATCAATCCTGCTAATGTTGGGAATAATTATATTACTAATGCGTATAAATCTGACTTTACAGATGCAAATGGAAATGCGAAAAGCGTTTACTGGTACCAGTTCAAAATTCCGGTAGCCAACTACGAACAAAAAGTAGGTTCTATTGAAGGTTTTAACTCTATACGTTTCATGCGTACCATATTACAGGGCTTTAGTGCACCGGTTGTATGTCGTATGGCGCGTATGGAGCTGGTAAGAAGTGATTGGAGAAGATTTGATGGAATTGGTGCACAACCCGGTGATTATATTGGTGGACCTGAAGATGGAGCAACATTTGACATTTCTGCGGTTAACGTTCAGGAGAATGGAACAAAAACTCCTGTTAACTATGTTATTCCTCCGGGAATCAACCAGCAACAAAATGTACAAACAACCAACCTGGTATTATTGAATGAGCAGGCATTGGTTCTTCGTACCTGTGGATTGGCCGATGGATATGCAAAGGCGGCTTATAAGAATGTATCGAATGATGTACGTTCATACAAAAAGATGCAGATGTTTGTTCACGCAGAGAAACTGGGTGATAATGCACTTAATGATGGAGAGATGCAGATGTTTGTTCGTTTTGGAACTGACTTCGTAAGTAACTATTATGAGTATGTTGTTCCATTGAAACTTACAGCTCCAGGAAACTATAACGGAAACAGCGATGCAGATCGTGAAGCGGTGTGGCCGACTGCAAATAAGGTAGAGATTGATTTTGAACAAATGATCAACCTGAAATTTTTGCGTGAAGCAGGAAGCATTGAAACAGTTACCCAGGGAATTGATGGTGGAAAAATGATCAAGGTAGTTGGTAATCCTACGATATCTGATCTTCGCACCATCATGGTAGGTATCCGCAATCCAAAAGATGCAGGAAATGAAGCAAAATGTGTTGAGGTTTGGATCAATGAATTACGACTAACGGATTTCGTTCAGAAAGGTGGCTGGGCAGCAAATGCACGTGTTACCGCAAAACTGGCTGATTTCGGACAACTTGCTTTATCAGGTTCTTATATGACACCTTTCTTCGGTAGTATTGAGAAAAAAGTAAGTGAGCGTAGTCGTGAAACCAATCTTCAATACGATGCAAGTACAACATTACAGTTGGGTAAATTCTTCCCTGCTGATTGGAAAATCAATTTGCCAATTTATCTGAACAGGGGCGAGATCATTGCAACACCACAGTACGATCCATCCAACCCGGATGTATTGATGCAAAGCATGAAAGGACTTTCTGCAAAAGATGTCACCGATTATAAAGATATAACCCGTGAACAGCTGGATGAAATCAGGAACCGGGCGCAGGATTATACACGAAGACGAGGGTTCAATTTTACAAATGTAAGTAAACAAAAAAGTCCTTCGCAAACCAAAAGCCATTTCTGGGATATAGAGAATTTCTCGCTTACCTATGCGTTTAGCGAACAGTTTAAGCGAAATATAACCCAGGAGTTAAACCTTACCAAAAATTACCGTGCGGCGTTAACATATGGTTTCAGTGCTAATCCTAAGAACATAAAACCTTTCGCCAAGTCGAAGGCTAAATGGTTAAACAATAAATGGTTTGCACTTGTTAAGGAGTTTAATTTTACTCCTTTGCCTTCCCGTTTAGGATTTAATACAGACATTACCCGTAATTATAATGAATATAAAAGCAGGAATATTTCTTCTGATGCCTATCCGCTTCCTTCACGATATAACAAAACATTTATAATGAATCGCACTTACGACTTCAAGTGGGATTTCACCAAAGCTCTGAAGTTTGATTTTACTGCGGCAAATGATTCAAGGATATTGGAACCGGAGACCTCGATCATTGGAGAAGTAGATACGAAAGCAGAAAAGGATATTATTAAACAGAATATTCTTGCCGGTGGTATCAATATAGGTTATCATCACAATGCAAACCTGAGCTACGCTATTCCGATCAACAAAATCCCGATTTTTGACTGGGTAACTGCAAATGCAAGTTATAAAACAAACTACCAGTTTACGCGCCGTCCTTTTGCTGCGGATAGTATGGGTAATACTATTACAAATGGTAATACTAAATCATTGAACGCACAATTCAATATGGTAACTCTTTATAATAAGATTCCATACTTTAAAAAGGTAAATACCGGTGCTTCCAAAAAGGAAAAAGACAAGGCACCGAAATCTGCAACGGCAGCCGGGGGAGCAAAGGATACTACCAAAAAAGAGAAGGAGTATAAATTGCTGGAACATATTGCGCGTTTAATTATGACATTGAAACAGGCACAGTTTACCTATACCGAAAATAATGGAACTACTTTGCCGGGTTATACCGACTCAACGAAAATTCTTGGAATGAATCCTAATGGTGCTTTTCACCCGGGATTACCATTTGTTGCAGGCAGCCAGCGAAACGTTCTTTCTAATGCTATGCGCGACAGTTTATTGATACGAAGAGATAACCTCAATAGTCCTTTTGCACAAACCAATAGCAAGCAGTTGAACTTTACAGCGAAACTGGAGCCATTTAAGGATTTCAGAATAGATGTTACTGGCACCAAATCTATCAGCTACAACAGTTCCCAGTATGTTGGCTGGAATTCGGCTGAAGGAAGGTATACTACCAACACCTATACACAAACGGGTAATTTCAGTATATCAACCATCACTATTAAATCGGCTTTCGCCAAGGATAATAAAGATACGTATTCAAACAGCGTGTTTGAAAAATTCCTTAGCTACAGGAATGATTATGCAAGAGATTTGGCAAGCCAGAATCCATTTTCTTCGAAGTCACAAACCACAGATGGTTTTGATGGATATTCAAGAAATCAGCAAGATGTGATCCTGAACTCATTTGTTGCTGCGTATACAGGCAAAGGATCGGGCTCAAATCAAAATGCTTTCCCTAAGGTACCGCTGCCGAACTGGACATTAACATATGATGGTTTGAGTAAATTTAAGTTTATGAAGAAGCACTTTAAAACAGTTACACTTCGGCATAGTTATAAGTCAACTTATAATGTTGGTTCGTTCAGTAATAATATTTTGTTTACTCCTCAAAACGGACAGACATTTGAACAGGCAGAATTTTCACCGGGAAGGGTGGATCCATCCAACCCGAACTCGAACTTTGTTTCCAAGTACCTGATCAATACCGTTACTATCCAGGAAAGTTTCTCACCCCTTATAAAGGTGGATGTAGTATTCGCAGAGAAGAAAACCAAGAAAACAGATAAGCAGGAATCCAAATCAAAAGGAGCGCTTACTGCAAATTTTGAAATGCGTAAGGACCGTACAGTGAGTTTAAATGCAAATATTCCGCAGATCACAGAAACAAGAGGCCAGGAATATATTATTGGTACAGGATACCGTTATCCTAAACTTAAATTGAAAAAGATTAAGATCAAAGGTAAACCGCTTGAAAGTGATCTGAATTGTAAAGTGGATCTTTCGTTGAGAAACAATGTTACTACACAACGTCGTGTTATTGATGGATTAAGTGTTCCGTCGCAGGGACAAAATATCATCACGCTTAAAACTTCTGTTGATTATGCGCTGTCGCAAAATATTAACCTACGTTTGTATTTTGATAAGATCATCAATAAACCGGTTGTTTCAACATCTTTCCCTACAGCTAATACCAATGCAGGTTTCAGCTTAAGATTTAGTCTTGCTCAATAATTTGGGTTTTTGTTCATATTTATGGACTTAATTTGAAGAGGATGCTATAAAATGTAGCCTATACTCGCTACAAAACAGGTAAATTTGTTTTGTATAAATGAATACGAAAAACGACCTCCTTTATAAAATTGCTGTTACGCTTATACCAAATGTCGGAGATGTATTGGCAAAGAACCTCGTTGCTTATTGCGGAACTGCAGAAGCTGTTTTTAAGGAAAAGAAAAGTGCTTTGATCAAGATCCCGGGAATAGCAGATAAAACTGCTGAAAATATTCTTTCCGAATTATCGAATCCAGGAATTTTATTGCGCGCTGAACAGGAAATTACTTTCATTGAAGAGAATAAAATACAACCTGTTTTCTTTACAGACAGTGAATATCCCTCGCGGTTGAAATATTGTAGCGACAGTCCTGCAATAGTATATTATAGAGGAAATGCAGATCTGAATGCGGCAAAAATTGTTTCAGTTGTCGGTACCCGCACTCCAAGTGCTTATGGTGTCCAACTTACAGAGCAGTTTATAGGTGATCTGGCCAATTCGGGAATTCTTATTGTAAGCGGTTTGGCATATGGTATTGATGCCCTCGCACACAAAACTGCATTGAACAATGGCCTTGACACAATAGGTGTGGTAGCTCACGGGCTCGACAGAATATATCCTTCCGTGCACACTTCACTCGCCATGAAAATTGAAAAGCAAGGTGGCATTCTTACTGATTTTATCAGCGATACAAACCCTGACCGTGAAAATTTTCCGAAACGAAACCGTATCGTGGCAGGTATGTGTGACGCTTTGGTAGTAATTGAAACCCGCTTAAAAGGCGGATCGTTAATAACCGCGGAAATCGCCAACTCATATAATAGAGATGTGTTTTGTTTTCCTGGAAGGGCGGGCGATGAGTTTTCATCAGGTTGTAATGCATTCATAAAAAGAAATAAAGCAGTGTTGATAGAGAATGCTGCTGATCTGCTTTATGTAATGAACTGGCAGGAACGAAAAATATCAAATGACAGAGATAAGCAAATTCCTTTATTACCAAATCTTTCGGCAAAAGAACAGAAAATCATAAGCGTTTTTCATCGCGAAACCGGGATTCATATAGATGAGGTATGCTATAAAACCGGTTTAACCATGAGCGATGTATCTTCAACACTCCTGCAAATGGAGTTCAGCAATGTAGTTAAATCATTGCCAGGCAAAATGTATAGCCTGGCCTGATCAAGTTTTTAACAATGAAACGGTACTAATCTGGTAGTTTTTTACGTTTTTGTGATGGACAAAATTCGTAACTTTACCTGATAGCTTAGTCTGTGTCTAAAACCCGAAGTACTATACCAGTTCGCCTGTTGCAAGTTTTGCTTGTGGTTTTAAGTATATTCGCTTCAAATGCAAAGGCTCAGAAAGTAGGTGTTGTTCTTAGCGGCGGCGGCGGCGGCGGATTGGCTCATATAGGAGTATTAAAAGCGCTGGAAGATAATGAGATCCCAATCGATTATATTACCGGCACGTCTATAGGGGCTTTGATAGGAGGCTTTTATGCTGCCGGTTATAGCCCCGAAGAAATAGAAAAATTTGTTCAGTCTTCAAAATTCCAGGGTTTTACAAAAGGGGAAATGGAAGAGAAATACCGTTACTATTTCCGGAAAAGCGAAGACAATGCTTCCTGGTTCTCGTATAAATTCAGCTTCGACAGTTTACTGGTTACCAATATTCCTACAAATCTTATTAATTCTGTGCCTATTGATCAATACATGATGGAGCTGTTTTCGCCAGCCTCAGCTACTGCAGGCTATAATTTCGATAGTTTGTTTGTGCCTTATCGTTGTGTTGCCTCAGATATTGAAGATAAAAAATCGGTAGTTTTCGAAAAAGGAAATCTCTCGGTTGCTATACGGGCCTCAATGACTTATCCATTTTATCTCCGGCCCATTTCTGTAAATGACAAATTGCTGTTTGATGGAGGCTTATACAATAATTTTCCTTCCAATATCATGGTTGAAGAATTTAATCCTGATTTTGTGATCGGTAGTATTGTAACCGGCAATAGCCCTAATCCTAATGATGACAATATTTACCTGCAGCTACGTAATATGCTGATGACAAAAACAGATTTCAATCCTTCCTGTGAAAATGGGGTCGTATTAAAACCCTGGAGTGATGTGGGGATCTTTGCCTTCGATGATGCCCAACGTTTAATTGATAGCGGTTATGCAGCAACTGTAGCTTCTGTGCCACTTATAAAAGAACGAATCACGAGTCGTATTACTAAAGAAGCATTAAACCAGAAAAGAAAACGCTTTGTTGAAAAAATGTATCCAATCGTTTTCGAATCAATCGAGATTGATGGTTTAAAACCTCACCAGGCGGCATACATCAGGCGTTCTCTTGTTTCCAAAAACAAAGATATTCCGTTGGATGTAATGCGTCGTCGTTATTTCAGATTGGCCGAGGATGATAAAATAAAATCCATATTCCCGGTTGCTACTTTTAATCCTTTAACAGGAAAATACAAATTGAAGGTAAG
>DASWXS010000511.1:0-2952 GCA_036405375.1 Bacteroidia bacterium | reverse complement strand
AGTTTGTTCACGTAGTTCTTTACCGTTTCAAAAACTTCTGCATTTGTTGCTTCAAATACAATCCCAATGGAACGTACATCTTCCATATTCATAAATTCCTTTTGTCTTACATGAATTTTTAGCGCACGTTGCAATTGTTTTTCACCCAGCTTTTCCTTTATCCTTCTGATCATATAACAATGATTTAGATATTGTTTACCATGTTTGTTTTTTTACCACATAGAAAAGTTTGTATTATTGATCAGGGTATCATAGGTTACATAATTTTGAAGCGCGCTTCCCTTTGTGAACTTTTCCAGCGAAGCTAAACTATGTGAAATTAAATTATGACTCCAATGCAAATAAACAATTGGCTATGTGTCTATGTGGTTAAATTATTTCATAGCCATTCTCAACATATCACTATAAAATTAAGCAATCAAATTTAAAAAGTCATCTTCTGAAATGATTTTGACACCCAGTGTTTCTGCTTTCTTCAGCTTTTCCGGCCCCATATTGTCCCCGGCCAGTACATAGCTTGTTTTCTTAGAAATAGAGCCTGTGTTTTTTCCGCCGTTTTGTTCGATCATGTTCTTTAATTCGTCACGACTATGTTTTTGAAATACCCCTGAGATAACAAAAGTAAGGTCTTTCAATTTATCGGTCGAATTTTGTAGTTGCTCTTCACTTAAACTAAACTGTACGCCTTTTTCCATTAACCGATTTACAATGGACCTGTTGGTTTCATTTGCAAAATACTCCTGTATACTTTTTGCAATGATCTCTCCGACTTCATCAATCTGCAACAACTCTTCCGTTGTTGAATTGATCAGTACATCTACATTCTTTACTTTTCGCGCTATCTTTTTTGCCGTTGTTTCGCCTACATGACGAATACCAATTGCATACAATACCCTTTCAAAAGGAATTTGTTTGGATTGTTCAATGCCTTCAATAAGGTTATTGGCCGACTTCTCTGCCATACGTTCCAATGGGAGCAGCTGTTCCTTTTTCAGATCGTAAATATCCGCGATATTATGGATTAAGCCGGCTTCGTACAATTGTTCGATGGTTTCAGCGCCCATGCTCTCAATATTCATGGCTTTACGTCCTACATAATGCTCCATCTTTCCTTTGATTTGCGGAGCACATCCATTTTCGTTCGGACAAAAATGATTGGCTTCACCTTCATTCCTTTTTAAGGGCGTTTCACAAATAGGGCAGGTTGTCCGGTATTGAAAAACAACGGAGTCCGGTTGACGTTTTGTTAAGTCAACACTTATGATTTTGGGAATGATCTCTCCGCCTTTTTCTACAAATACGGTATCGCCAATGCGTACATCCAGTTTACTGATGATATCTGCATTATGAAGCGATGCACGTTTCACGGTGGTGCCTGCCAGTAAAACAGGTTTAAGATGAGCAACAGGCGTAATGTTCCCGGTTCTTCCAACCTGGAATGAAATGTCTTCCAGGATAGTAGAAACCTGTGCGGCTTTGTATTTATAGGCAATGGCCCAGCGTGGCGATTTGGCAGTCATCCCGAGCTGTTCCTGCTGACCATAATTATTTACTTTAATTACGATGCCATCAATATCATAAGGAAGATCATAACGTTCTTTGTCCCATTTATCAATGAATTCTAGTACCTCGTTTATGTTCCGGCAAAGTTTACTTTTTTCCGATATTTTGAAGCCCCACGATTTTGCTTTTTCCAGGTTCTCGGCATGTGTTTCAAAATGCAGGTTTTCGCCTAATACGTAATACATGTAGCAATCCAGCTTCCGTTTGGCTACTACTGAAGAATCCTGCATTTTCATAGTTCCGGAAGCGGCATTGCGAGGATTGGCCAATGGAGTCTCGCCTATTTCTTCACGCTCTGCATTGATCTCATCAAAAACGTTTCGGGAAAAAAAGATCTCTCCACGTATCTCAAAAAGAGGAGGGAAGTCGCCTTTTAATTGTAAAGGCACCGAACGAATTGTTTTTACATTAGTGGTAACGTCATCACCCTGCACGCCATCTCCTCGCGTTACGGCCTGTTTAAGCGATCCATTCTCGTAAATAAGTGAAATACTCAATCCGTCGAATTTAAGTTCGCAAACGTATTCTATTTCTGCGGCAAATAAGGAAGTGCTGTCTAATTCAAGTCCTTTTTTTACGCGGGTGTCAAACTCTATCATTTCATCCCTGCTGTAGCTATTGGATAAAGACAACATTGGGTATTTGTGCTTAACCGTAGTAAAGGTTTTGGTGATCTGCCCGCCCACGCGCTGTGAAGGGGAATTGGGTGATAAAAATTCAGGGAATTCCTTTTCCAGTTTTACAAGCTCTTCCAGCAACATGTCAAAATCGTAATCGCTGATAGTTGGGTTAGAAAGTGTGTAATAATTGTAATTATGCTGTTCGAGTTCTTTACTTAGCTGATCGATGCGATGTTTTGCTTCTTCTTTTTGCATACTTCAAAAATAATGAAATTACCTTAAGTAAAGTTAATGTAAATTGAGCTTTGACTTATATTTTGTGGGAATAATGAACACTGTACCTTTACTGAAATAATCAGACAAACATGAAAAAAGGTAGTAAAGAAATGCTGAGAACAATCCTCAGCCAGCAGGAATTAATAATGAAAGCATTGAATATTCCTGTACCGGCAAAAGCTGTTCAGAAAAAAGAAACGGCTAAGCCTGCAAAAAAGGTTGTTGGTAAACCAGCCGTTAAAAGCGCTGCAAAACCAGCACCTGCTTCAAAAAAGAAGTCTGCTAAGTAAATAAAACAATACATATAAAAGCCTGGTTCACTAATGAGCCAGGCTTTTGTATTTCTATCAGATCCTGATTCCCAGCACGCACATATCATCTGTTTGTTCCTCAATACCTTTCCAGCTGCTGAACTCGTAGTCTATATTCTCTTTCTGCTCTTCTACCGGTAAATGGGCATTCCGGTGAAGCAGGTCTTTGAATCGTTTGTTAG
>DASWXS010000510.1:0-2788 GCA_036405375.1 Bacteroidia bacterium | reverse complement strand
TATCTGCGGATACCACAAAGAACACATCATCATCCGGCGTATTGATCGGGTAAGGCATGGATACCGGTTTGGTAAAACTATCCGTTCCTAATATTACTTCCGATTTAAAAATATCAAAACCACCCATTGTTGTGTGGTCCTGTGATGCGAAGTAAAAATCATTTCCGTTTGGATGCAACCATGGTGCATCTTCATCATATGGTGTGTTGATGGTAGGGCCAAGGTTTACTGGTTTTCCCCATTTACCATTAGGCAGTTTTTTGGAACGGTAAATATCTCTTCCACCCAATCCACCCGGTCTGTCGCTCACAAAATAAAGAATGTCTTTTGAAACATTAAAGCAGGCGTGCGTTTCCCAATACTTCGTATTGATTTCATCTCCGAATTTTATAGGTGTTCCCCATTCAGTTCCCGACCACGATGAGTAATATAAGTTACCATCACCCTCGTCATCTTTATACAGGATCAGCGTTTGCCCATCAGGTGTTACGCTCACCGATGCCTCATGCGATAACGTATTTACAAATGGCCCGATAGATTTTGCTTCAGTCCATGTGCCATCATACTTTTTATATGATACAAAAATATCCTCGAAATGTTGTCCGTCGGGTGTTATGTTCATCTCTCCGCCGGTTCCTTTTTTCCCCCTGTAAGTAAAGATCAATACACGCTCATCAGCAGAAAGTACCGGTGAAAAATCAGGGAATTCGGAGTTGATACTGTCGCCAAGGTTCTCTGATTTTATTTGTGCAGGCTTTGAATATTGTTCGCGTGCCGTTTTGTTGATTCTGCGAAGACGCTCTACTTCGTTATACTCTTCCTTATCTTTATGACTTACATCTGCTTTTTCTTCATATAGGGTAAGCATTTTTTCTGCTTCCTCAAATTTATAATCCAAATGGTATGCTTCACCTAACCACAGGTACGACTGTAATGGAGCATTTTTTTCCATAGGGTTGTTGGCATCGTATTTTTTTGAAGCCTGTTTGATAGCACGTTCCAGGTATACTTCCGCAAGGTGTTTGTAAGACGGGTGTTTCAGGTAGCAGTACCCGATCTGGAAATTGATATTCCCGTTTGTTGAGTCGAGCATATAAGCTTTTTGAAAGCTCTGCAGCGCCGCCAGGTAGTTTCCATCATCCAGGTGCTGGGAACCTTCTTCATAGTATTTTTTATATTGGGAAAACGTTTGAAAAGAACAAAACAATAGTAAAAGGACAAGGAACTTCTTCATGTATTAGCAGATTTATTCGACGAGTAGTGAAAAATATAATTTTAAAAGCGGTAAATGTAAGTTTAACTGCGTATTCCACCAAATAAAAAAGGAGGCAATTACCTCATTTTATTGACATAAAAAAGTTGATTGTCAATTACTTGCAGGTCGAACAGACACCGTCTGTAACCGGTAAAATACTAAAACGAAACAGTTGGAGTCAATGCAATTCTCTCTATATAGAGATTTCTCCTCTTAGATTTTGTTGGAGCAGGACTTTTGTTTTAGTTGGGGAAAGTTTTTTTCCGAGCACAAACATCAGCTTGGTAATGGCAGCTTCAATGGTAATATCTTCCCCACCAATCACTCCAATTTTCTGGAGCATGGAACTGGTTTCATATTTCCCCTGGATTACTCTTCCCTCCAGGCATTGGGTAACATTAAAAATAATAATGCCCTTGTCGATTGCCTTTTTGAGCTCATCAATAAACCACTTTTCGGTAGGTGCGTTTCCTGAGCCAAATGTTTGAAGTACAACCGCTTTAATACCTGGCGTATTTAATAAAGACGAGGTTATTTTTTTGCTTATGCCCGGAAACAAATACAAAATGGCAATGTCATTATCAAGGTCTTTATGTACAATCAATTTTTTGCCGACAGGTTTATGAATGTAATTTTCTTTGTAAACAATATTCACACCTGCTTCTGCCAGCACCGGGTAATTTGGTGATTTAAAAGCATCGAAATGCGCCGAATTATATTTTAATGTACGATTGCCCCTGTACAATTCATATTCAAAATAAATCGCTACTTCCGGAACAATTGGTTTATTGTTCTTTTTCGCTGCAGCTATTTCAATGGCTGTAATCAGGTTTTCTTTTCCATCGGTTCGGATGATCCCGATTGGTAATTGTGATCCGGTAAGTATCACAGGCTTTGCCAGGTGTTCGAGCATAAAGCTCAACGCAGAAGCTGTATACGACATAGTATCAGAGCCGTGCAAGATCACAAAGCCATCATACTTCGTATAATTTTTTTCGATGATACCGGCAAGTTCCAGCCAAACACTCGGGTGCATGTTACTGCTATCAATTGGTTTCTTAAAAGAAGTGGCTTCCAGCTTAATATTGAGGCGTTGAAGTTCGGGAACTTCTTTTGTAAGAAACCGAAAATCAAATGGTTTTAATGCTCCCGTTTTTTGGTCCTGCATCATACCAATGGTGCCACCTGTATAGATCAATAATATTTTTGACATATGTTTTTGATTTCTGGTTACAGCCCGATGTCACGTTGTTCGCCGAGGCGAAACAAAAAAGCCTGACAAATGTACTATTTATCAGGCTTCTAAAAAATGATTCTTTAATTATTAAAATGGTAAATCATCATCTGCAGCGCTGCTATTGAATACAGGTGCTGAAGAAGTGTTTTGTGGTGCCGCTGTTGAGTTGTTCGACGATTGGTTATTCTGCATGCTTCCAGCTTTTTCTAATCTCCATGCATCGATGGTATTAAAGTATTTTGTTTCACCCTGCGGGCTATTCCACTCTCTTCCACGCAGGTTGAAAGATACTTTCA
>DASWXS010000509.1:0-4256 GCA_036405375.1 Bacteroidia bacterium | reverse complement strand
TGTGAGTTTGGACAGAACTCCTGAACTATGGGCAAAATTGGAACAAGATGATATTACATTGAGAGAAGCCTGTGGCAATACTGTCCGGAATATAACTGCCTCAGCTGAAGCAGGAATTGACCCAAATGAGCTGTTTGATGTTTCTCCGTACGCGCATGCTTTGTTCAGTTACTTTCTCCGTAAACCTTTTGGGCAGGAGTTGGGTAGAAAAATTAAGATTGCTTTTTCCAATAATGAAAAAGACACAGCATTCTCCTATATTCATGATATCGGTTTTATTCCGAAAGTAAATGAAAACGGAGAAAGGGGATTTAAAGTGCTTGTTGGTGGCGGATTGGGAGCACAACCTTTTCTTGCGCAGGTAGCTCTTGAGTTTTTAGTGGAAGATAAACTGATCCCGTTTGTTGAAGCAACCATTCGGGTGTTTGATAGATATGGTGAACGCGTTAGTCGTCATAAGGCACGCATCAAATACCTGGTCAACAAAATAGGGATACAGGAATTTCTGAAACTGACGGAGGAAGAGGAAAAAGCGCTCCTGAACAAAACGTTCGTGATCGATCGAAATTCAGTTTTAAATAAAATTCCTGGACATAAACCAATTCCAACAAATGGAGTTTTATTGAATGGGGTGGAATATGATCGTTGGTTCAACACCAATGTATTCCATCAAAAACAGGAAGGTTATTTTGGGGTATATGTGAAGATTCAACTGGGAAATATTTCTTCTGGCACAATAAGACAATTTGCAGAAGTGATCGAGCGCCATGCGTCTAAGGATGATGTTCGTATCACAATCAACCAGGGGTTTTTGTTGAAGTTTGTTGAGAAAGAGGCATTGTCTTATCTCTTCTCTGAGTTGAAAAAGTTGAATCTTGTGGATCCTGGTTTTGATTCGGTTGCGGACATTACCGCTTGCCCCGGAACCGACACCTGCAACCTGGCTATTTCGAACAGTACAAACATTTCGGTGGAGCTGGAAAAAGTGATTTATGCCGAATACCCGGAGCTTATTTATAATCATGATATCAAAATTAAGATCAGTGGTTGTATGAATTCATGCGGGCAACATGGTTTGGCACAAATTGGTTTTCATGGAAGTTCATTTAAAGTTGGAACAAACGTAGTACCAGCCCTGCAACTATTGTTAGGCGGTGGCACCAAAGGAAATGGCGAAGGAAGAATTGCGGATAAAGTGATCAAAATTGCAAGTAAGCGCGCACCGGATGTATTACGGAAACTATTTGATGATTTTGAAGCGAATGCGGTAGAAGGAGAATATTTTAATTCTTATTATGACAA
The DNA here is from genome assembly GCA_036405375.1 of Bacteroidia bacterium. Lineage (GTDB taxonomy): Bacteria > Bacteroidota > Bacteroidia > B-17B0 > Aurantibacillaceae > JADJDM01. Next base: position 2,954 of record DASWXS010000509.1, on the reverse strand, counting down.
ACAAGGGAAAGATTATTTCTATCAACTCTTAAAACCATTGGCTGATAATACAGGTTTGAAGGAAGAGGATTTTATTGACTGGGGACAGGATGAAAAGTTTCAAACTGCAATTGGAGTGGGTGAATGTGCCGGAGTAATTATTGACCTGGTTCAAACTTTGTTCTACGAAGCGGATGAAAAATTAGTGTGGAGTTGGGAAGCATTTGATAACAAACAATGGGGCGATAGTATTTATTATAGCTATGCTTCATTCATCCATACAGCCAAAGGTTTGCTGCTTGACAAACAATTGCATGTGAATACCCATCATACGCTTATTTCTGATTTCGATAAGCATTTTGTAGAAAGTGGGCTGCTTAAATTAAAAAGCACATTCAATGACCTGGTTTTGCAAATCAATAAAAATGAACCTTCAGAAGAATTTGCTTTGAAGTATTTCGAGGAGGCAAAACAATTCGCAGAACAGGGAGTGGAATTCAGGAGCAGGAGTAATAAAATTGAGCTAAGTGTTAACTAAGATGAAAAAAGATAATTACATATATATCAAATACGACAGTTGTTGTTGCTGTATGATAATGATGTAGCTGTGCCGGATGTTCCGGTGGGCATGGCTGCTTTTTCAAAACCGGGACATCAAACAGTAACAATCAATTATCAAAAAAAATGAAAACAACAATATATCCAAAATTAACAGTAGTAGGTGCAGGCCCCGGAGATCCTGAATTATTAACTATAAAAGCGATCAACGCAATCAGTGATGCAGATGTAATTCTTTATGATGCATTGGTGAATAAAGAAGTATTGAAATTTGCTCCGAGAGCGGCCTTGAAAATAAATGTGGGTAAGCGTAAAAACAATCATACGTATACACAGGAACAAATTAATTCACTGATCGTGGACCTGGCTTTCACGCGGGGACATGTAGTGCGCCTGAAGGGCGGGGACCCGTTTGTATTTGGACGTGGTAAGGAAGAATTACTTCACGCAGAGGCATTTAATATTGAAACAGATATTGTTCCGGGAATTTCAAGCTCTATTGGAGTTCCAGGTTACAGCGGAATACCGGTTACGCATCGTGGTGTGAGTGAGAGTTTTTGGGTGATCACCGGGACAACACAGGCAGGAGAATTATCAGGAGATGTGCGCGAAGCTGTAAAAACAAACGCTACAGTTTTAATTCTTATGGGTTTATCAAAACTCGCTGAGATTGCTAAAGTTTATAAAGAACATGGGAAAGAGCACATACCGGTTGCTATTATTCAGAATGGTACATTGCCAACGGAGAATGTAGTTATTGGAAACTTCGGGAACATTGAACAACTGGTAGAAGAAGAAAATATCCAGGCGCCTGCTTTGATCGTGATCGGCGAAGTTGTGAAGTTTCATAAATATTACTCGGTTATTAGTAACTGGAATTATTCGCTGAACTAAAATGTAATAAGAAATAAAGATGTTCCCTAAACATAAAATATATACCCTGATCTATTTTGAACGATGTTGGATGCTTGTTTAACAGGCTTATTATTCTATTGTTTCAAATCAAAATCAGTTTATTATTTTATGAAAACCAAATTTCTATTTCTCTCATTTGTATCATCGTTTATAATTATCGTTCAAAGCGGGCGATCACAAACCATTGCCGGGATTGTAAAAGACCAGAATGGCACTGCTCTTTTTGGTGCTTTGGTATTTATCAAAGGAACCAATATAAGCTCCGTTACAGATTCAGCAGGGCGTTACACGCTTACTACAAATCAGCAACCTCCGTTGAAACTACAGGTGACATATGTAGGCTACAGGCAGGCAGAGAAAGAAGTAAAGGAGTTGCTAAATGAGCAGCTTGATTTCATTCTTGAATCTGACAACAACCTGGAGGAGATCCAGGTGGTAAGTTCACGCCGTCGTGAAGAAACCGTGCAGGATGTGCCTATACCGATCACGGTTATTGGTGGTTCAAAGTCAGAAGATGCTGGTGCATTTAATGTGAACCGCGTTAAGGAATTTGTTCCGTCTGTTCAGTTGTATTCATCCAACCCTCGCAACACTACTTTAAATATCAGGGGGCTCGGTTCTACTTTTGGTTTAACCAATGATGGGATTGATCCGGGAGTTGGTTTTTATGTGGATGGAGTTTATTATTCACGCCCTGCTGCTACCACGCTCGATTTTATTGATATCGAACGAATAGAAGTTTTGCGTGGACCACAAGGTACTTTGTTTGGAAAGAATACAACTGCGGGCACTTTTAATATAACGTCACGTAAACCGACCTTCACACCTGAAGGTAGCGCTGAATTGAGCTATGGCAATTTTCAGTACGTGCAGGCAAAGGCTACTGTGTCGAGCGGAATCACAAAAAAAGTAGCTGCGCGGATTTCTTTTTCAGGAACGCAAAGAGATGGTTTGGTAGAGAATGTAAGAACAGGGGCTTCAATTAATACACTAAATAATCTTGGGGTGAGGGGGCAGTTGTTGTTTGTGGCAAACGATAATCTCAATATTACCCTTTCTGCAAATTACAATGTTCAAAAGCCGAATGGTTACGCGCAGGTTGTTGCCGGTGTTGTGAAAACAGAACGTCCCGCGTACAGGCAGTTTGATAATATTGCTAAGGATTTGAATTATACCTTGCCCGGCACAAATGCTTTTGACAGGAAGATTGATCATGATACTCCGTGGAAATCGGGACAGGAATTGGGAGGAACGTCTGTAAATGTGGATTATAAGATTGGTCCCGGAACATTAACGTCGACATCCGCATACGCTTTCTGGAAATGGGATCCATCAAACGACAGGGATTTTACAGGCTTGCAGGCACTCCGTTTATCACAGAATCCGGCCAGGCATGAACAATGGAGCCAGGAGATCAGGTATGCCGGGCAAATTAATTCAAAGCTGAGTGGTGTAATTGGTTTGTATGTAATTGATCAAACAGTTAGGATAACCGGAACCGA
>DASWXS010000508.1:0-12254 GCA_036405375.1 Bacteroidia bacterium | reverse complement strand
TTGAGAAAACTCTTTGTTTTCTATTAGTGAAATAATATAGCTAAGCAATCCAAAGCCCAAGTTTGAATAATTTGCCTTTTCACCTGGGCTGGATTCCATAACAAGGTCTTTGGTGAGATAATTAGCAAAATCTTCTTCCCTATAATTACTAAAAGGATTTTCTTTAATAAAGTCGACCCTGTCGTCATATCCTATGGGCATTCTAGGAAGCCCGGAAGTGTGTAGAGCTAGATGTTTAAAAGTAATTGGCGGATTACCTAATAATTTAAAAGGAAGAAACAACTCTATTAAATCGTCAAGTTTAATTCTTCTATCAGTTGCCAACTTTGCAAAAACATTTCCTGTAAATGCTTTTGTCACCGAACCAATTTCAAAAGCAATTGTTTTGTTATCAATATATTTTATTCCGGATTCTTCCTTTTTTAAACCAATAAAGTTTGTTCCATTGGCATTGGTGAAAGAAATCGAGATTTCTGTTCTAAGAGGTAAATCCTTAAGAATCGCTTCAATTTTTTTAATGAAAGAATTAATCATAAAATAAAAAGATTTTTTAGTTAGGTTTTTTGATGACCGGACTATGACTCGCAAATAGTTCATTATCAATGCAAGTAGAAATTCAGGTTATTTAACCATTAAAATATCGAAATAATTTTTATTTGAAATTCCTTGATTCTACTTGGGTTTAGAAACAAAAAAGCAGACTATTAAAAAATAGTCTGCTTCAGTACCCAGTGCCGGACTCGAACCGGCATGTCAGTGAAGACACAGGTGTTTGAGACCAGCGCGTCTACCAATTCCGCCAACTGGGCATTTTCAGCTTGCAGCCTAATAACCCGGAGGTTATTTGTGCATTCCTGAAGCGGGCGACAAAAGTACAATTAGTTTTGAGAACTGCAAAAAAGAGCCGCAGATTTTCGCGGATGACGCAAATAATAGTAAAATATTTTAGTATGAAACCAAAAACATCTGCGTAATCAGCGCAAACCTGTCTGCCGATAGGCAGGCCCACGGCTAAAGTATTACTCCATTTTTATCTTCTGCCCGTCGTATTCCACCACATCGCCGGGTTTTAATTTAGCTCTGTAACGGCTTTCTACCTGCCCGTTAAGTTTTATTAAACCTTCATCCACCAGGTATTTTCCTTCTCCCCCGGTATTCATCCAGCGCATCACTTTTATCAGCTGTAAAAGCTGAATATATTCGCCCGAAATTTTAAACGTTTCCATCCGGCAAAAGTACTGGAAAATCTGCTCCCGGAGCCTTATTGGCACAAATCTCCCAAAAACATGGTTTTTTGTTGGGGAAACCACAAAAAATATGGTACATTTGCAGCCCCAAAAGGTCATACGATTATGGAATCAGGTGTTTGTATATTCGGAGGTAATGCCTCTAAAGTTCTGGCAGAAAAAATTGCCGCTGCTTATGGTTCTCACCTGGGTAAAGTAAATGTAATCCGTTTCAGCGACGGAGAGTTGCAGGTGTCGTTTGAAGACAGCGTTCGCGGCCAGAGTGTATTCTTGATTCAAAGTACTTTCCCACCTTCAGAAAATTTAATGGAACTTTTGTTGATGGCTGATGCAGCAAAGCGTGCTTCTGCAAAAGAGATCATCGCCGTTCTTCCCTATTTTGGGTACGCACGCCAGGACCGTAAAGACCAACCGCGTGTGGCTATCGGTTCTAAACTGGTTGCCGATATGCTTGCTGTAGCAGGTGCAACACGTGTAATGACGATGGACCTGCATGCTGATCAAATCCAGGGATTCTTTAACATGCCGGTTGATCATTTATACGCTTCAACTATATTTTTACCATACATTCAAAGTTTAGGCTTGTCTGACCTTGCTATAGCAGCTCCTGATATGGGAGGTAGTAAACGTGCAAACGCTTATGCCAAACATTTGAAATGTGATATCGTGATTTGTTATAAACAACGCACCAAGGCGAATGTGGTTGATCATATGACAGCTATAGGAGAGATTGAAGGAAAGAATATCATATTGGTTGATGATATGGTGGATACAGGAGGAACCTTGTGCAAGGCTTCGGATATGATGATGGAAAGAGGTGCAAAAAGTGTAAGAGCAATTTGTACACACGGAATCCTTTCGGGCAAAGCATATGAAAATATTGAGAATTCAAAAATCACAGAATTGATCGTGACAGATACAATCCCATTAAAAAAAGAAAGTAACAAGATAAAAGTACTGTCGGTTGCTGATTTGTTTGCAATGGTGATCAGGAATGTATTGAGCAACGAATCGATCAGTTCGCACTTTATTGTTTAGGATAATACCCGCGGTTAAATTATAAATAATGTGGAATGAAGTAAGCGGGACTTCAGGAAGCAAAAAAATAAAACAGAAATGAAAACTGTAAAATTGAGCGGTTCGCCACGTGCGAACGTAGGAAGAGCAGACGCTACACGTTTGCGTAACGAAGGTAAAGTTCCATGTGTTATCTACGGTGGAAAAGAACAAATTCACTTTTCTGCTGATGAGAAAAGTTTCAAAAATATCATCTATACTCCTGACGTTTGCCAGGTAGCGGTAGAAGTTAACGGTAAAACTTACCAAACTATTCTCCAGGAAGCACAATACCATAGATTAACTGATAAGCTGATCCATGCTGATTTTCTTGAGGTAGTTGAAGGAAAACCTGTTACTATGCAGATCCCGGTTAAAACTGTTGGAACAGCTACAGGTGTTCGTGCAGGTGGTAAATTAACTGTGAAATTACGTAAATTGAAAGCTAAAGGTTTAGCAAACAAATTGCCAGATACTATCGATATCAACGTTGAGTCATTAGAGATCGGTAAATCAGTAACTGTTGGTGAGATCAATATCGAAGGTGTTGAGTTATTGAATGCTAAAAACGTAACTGTTGTTTCTGTTAACACAACACGTGCAGTAGCACAGGCTGAACAAGCAGCTGCTAAAGAAGAGAAAAAAGCAGCTCCGGCTAAAAAATAATCAGAGTTTTAAATTAAACGCCCCGCCTTTCACCTCCCTTCGACAAGCCCAGGGTGACAAAAGGCAGGGCGTTTTTATTTTATAGAAAAATAGCAATGGATCCAAAGAAAATAGCGAACGAAAAATCGATGATCAAAATCTTAAAGTTCAACGAGTGGCTTTGGATTTTCTTCAGCGCAGTTTCTGTTATTCTAACTGCTTATTCTATCATTACCGGCGATAGAAAATCAGCGATCATATTTTTGATCATTACTTTTGTTTCCGGGTTTTATTATTCCTTCAAAAGAAGACTTAGGATAAAAAGAGAAAAGTACCTGGAAGAGCAGATGAACAGCTCGAAGAAGCATTGATGCTTTAATGAAAAATAGAAAAATATCGATAAGTAATTATCTGCCGTAGCTGTCGTAATAAACGTTTGCGTGTTTTTCGTAGCGTTTGATCAGCGCAATATTTTCCTTTTCCAATTCAGTAAGCTCATTCCTCACATCCGTGGTATATGGAATGTACCAGTCAACAAGGTTATCGAATATGTAACGCATTTTTTTGCTTTTGAACGAATAACCATGTCTTGCATAAATAGCATTACGCATCAGTTCCAGGTCGCCTTTATACATATTTTCCACATCTTCTTTTTTCAATTTTACAGCAGAAGCATTTATTTTCATTGCATCAGCAGTGATCATTTCGGCAGTAGAAGCATCTTCCTCAAATTTTGAAATGTTATTCCATTCAGAAACAATTTCACCGCTTAATGATTCCGGCAGATTTGCCGACGCGCTATAAGAAAATGTTCCTTTGTTTAATTTGTATTTACGTTTGTTCACTTCCAGTTTGGTATTGTTCGCTGTCCATGTTCCTTCAATAGTTCCGGCGTTTCCATTAAGGTCGAATTCAAACTTTCCATCATACTTATCGTCTCCCGGTTCAACAGCGCTTACTTTGTGAACTCCGTTTGTTAATGAATAGGTTCCGCTGAACGGACGTTGATTTCCGGCTACTACACTATGACCAAAAATTTCATTGCCGCGTAACGAATCGATGGTAATATTGATTTTATTTTTGTAATAGTAAACGCGATCAGGTTTTGCGTCCACCGCTTCGAAATCCCCGATGTACGAAGTTTCAACACCTTCCTGTAATGGGGTAGGGAATGAGCTTGAATCTGTGGGGAACACTTCTGTACTGTCGTGTTTGTTTACAACAGCAGTTGCGGTTTCCACAACCTCTTTGTTATCACCACATGATGCGGCAATAATTAATGCGGAGAGATAAAGTAGCTTTTTCATTTCTTCAATCGTTTTCTGATGATCAGTTCTGCAATAAATAAATTCGGCACCCAGCCCAGCCATGCAACAATTCTGTATACATCCATCGGGCGCGGATGCAGCAAAAATACAATTAAATATTTCCATGCACGCAATGTAATAGCAGAAAGTGCAAGCGCGTAACTTCTGTACATAAATGCTTTATGACCCTTAAGATTTCCTTTTCGGATGGATGTAAAAGCGAGTAAGGTATAAGTGAACCAAAGCACGGCGAGCAGGCAGAATGCAACGCGCGAACTGATGCCACCATTCGCATATAAGCCAATAATAAAACCTGATGGCGCTGAAAGCAGCAATACAACTATAACATATAACCTGCCTGCGATCCGGTGAATTTTCCTTGCCTTTTTCAGAATGGTATCAGAAAACTGGCTAAATCCGGCTAACAATACAAACAACGAAGAATATACATGTACAAAAAAACTGATACGATAATGTAGCAAATGAATGTAATCCTGTTTGATTCTCAGGAAAGCTACATCCGTTTCATACGGAATATATTGCATCGTAATCTGCAGCATGAGGATGCAGAAGTAACCCAATAAAAGAAGCAGGAAAGAATTGTAAAAGAATTTATACGAAAAAGGATGAGCATGTTTTGATTTCATCGGGGCTCACCTTATTAATTAATTCAGCGCACTGTTCATTTCTTCAATAATGCTTTCGAATCTCAGCCTCAGGTCTTCCAGCAAAGGCGCATTTATATGATTGCTTTGGATCAGTTTGTCCAGTTTTTTTATACCGCTTTCCAATACTGAAACAGAGCTGAAGTTTTCTATATTCTCCAAAACAGTTAATGCTTCCAGCGATACTAAAGGATCCGAATCACCAAGCAATTTCATAAATTCATCAAAGTGGTTTGTAAAATCCAGGCCGCTTTCCCAGCAGGCTGCCACCAATAAGGAACGATCTTTAGTATCGGTAACCGAATCAATAGCATTCAACAAAGCCAGCTGCGCGTTTTGTTCTTTCAGCAAACGCAAAGCACCTACTTTATTTTCTTTCAACCCTTCAATAAGCAACCCGGCAATGCCTGCGTTTTCTTCTGCAGAGCCTTCGTTCTTATCGGCACCAATAATAAGTGTGCTGTAGTTTTCTTCGTCAAAATATTTTTCGGCACTGTCTTCAGGATTTATATCTTCTTTTTTCGACATAGTAAGTTCGGGATTAATTGGACGCTAATTTAAGGAAAGATGCGGGAATCCACTGTGTACATTATCATGAAATGCAAGCTCATGCACATCCGGTTTCATAAATTTAATCAGCGGGAAAGCAGATAATACATCCATTACAGTTTCTATATCTTTCGTTTCCATCACCATCCACAATTTGCTCCTGTCCAATGCCAGGCTGTAGGAAACTATAGTTCCTTCATCCATCAACCTGTTTACCTTTTTACGCTGATCAGGTACAAGGGCCATAAATTCGGGAGAGAAGGATTTTTCTAAAACAACTTCAACAAAATACGATTTCAACTTCATTATCCTCTTAATTTATCCAGTAAATTACTTAACTCATCAGCTTCCTGCTCGCTAAGTGTATGATATTTTTTTTCTGAATCTTCCAATGCAATGTCAATTTTTGCAAGCAGCTCAAGTCCTTTAGGTGTGATGCTGATATCTACCTGGCGCCTGTCTTCCTTCGCTTCCTGGCGATCGATCAGTTTTTTCAATCTCAGTTTTTCAATAAGGCGTGATGCATTTGAATTTTTATCCAGCATCCGCTCCTGTATTAATCCCAGGTTTACCGCTTTTTCACCTTGTCCGCGAAGTATTCTTAAGATTTTGTATTGTTGAACCGATAAACCATATATTTTAAATTCACGCATTTGAATGGTATTTAACCAATTGGTTGTATAAACCAGGTTAATAAGCATTTTGTGATGAACCGATTTAAATTTTTTCTGTTTGATTTCGTCTCCTATTGTTCCCATGTTTTGATAGTACCTTTGTAATTAATGTTTGTACAAATAAATTAACTTTTGGCTTGATAACCAATTTATTATTAGAAAATTAGACCATCGCTTATTTTTCAAAGACAAATCTGCGTAAATTTGAAGGTTTAAGGAGTATTTTACCATGGGACGTATATTTGAGAAAAGAAAACACAAGATGTTTGCGCGTTATGCTAAAATGGCAAAGGCGTTTACAAGGATAGGAAGGGAGATCGTAATTGCTGTAAAAGCGGGCGGACCAAGCCCAGATTCCAACTCACGCTTAAGGGCAGTTATACAGAATGCCAAGTCGATTAACATGCCTAAAGACCGTATTGATAATGCGATCAAACGTGCTTCTGAGAAAGATTCGGCAAACTACGAAGAAGTGATTTATGAAGGATACGCGCCTCATGGAGTACCTGTGCTGGTAGAAACCGCTACAGATAATCCTACTCGTACTGTTGCCAATGTGCGTATGTATTTTAACCGTGGTGGCGGAGCTTTGGGAACAAATGGTTCAGTTAGTTTTATGTTTGAACGTAAGGCACTGTTTAAAGTTAATTCTACAGGCATGGATAAAGATATGATTGAGCTGGAACTGATTGATTTTGGTGCTGAAGAATTGACCTGGGATGATGAAGCAAATGAGCTGATCATTCAAACTGCTTTTACAGATTTTGGAGCAATGCAAAAAGGTTTGGAAGACAAAGGATACGAGATCAAAGAAAGCTCAAAGGTATTTATTCCTACAACCACGCAGGAAATAACTGAAGAGCAGGAACTCGAGGTTCAGGCGCTCATTGATAAAATGGAAGAAGATGATGATATCCTCGCGATATATCACAACCTTCAATAATTTTAGTTTATTGGGTTAATGGTTTATTAAGTTTAATGAACCAACACTAAACTAAATGAACTAAAAACAAAATAAACTACTCTTGTGCAGGCACGTTGGAAAATAAATACCAGTTATGATAAGTTGCTTGCAGGCAAATTACAAAGTGAACTAAATATTGATCGCGTCAATGCCACACTGCTGGTTCAACGGGGTATAAATGATTATCAAAGTGCAAAAGAATTTTTCCGTCCGTCTCTCGACATGTTGCACGATCCCTTCCTGATGAAGGATATGGATAAAGCCATTGACAGGATCAATAAATCATTTTCGAAAAAAGAGAAAATACTGATATATGGCGATTATGATGTAGACGGAACTACGGCTGTAGCATTAACCTATAGTTTTTTTAAATCATACGGAGCTAATGTGGGATTTTATATTCCTGATCGTTATAACGAGGGTTACGGTATTTCCTTTAAAGGGATAGATTATGCAAAAGAAAATGGCTATTCGCTGATCATAGCACTCGATTGTGGAATTAAATCTATTGATAAGGTTGCTTACGCGAATGAAAAAGAAGTCGATTTTATTATTTGCGATCATCACCTTCCGGGTGAGGAACTCCCGGATGCCATAGCAGTATTGGATCCCAAACGTAAAGATTGTTCTTATCCCTACAAAGAATTAACCGGTTGTGGACTGGGATATAAATTATGCCAGGCCATTATTCAGTCCAATAAACAGAACGAAAAGATCCTTGAAAATTTTATTGACCTGGTAGCGGTTAGTATTGCAGCAGACATCGTTCCTATTACAGGTGAAAACAGGGTGCTTGCCCATTATGGTTTGAAGCGCGTAAATGCATTGTCCAGACCGGGATTCAGAGCAGTTATTGATCTTAATAAATTAAAGAAAGAACTGACGATTACTGATCTTGTTTTTGTTTTAGCGCCCCGTATAAATGCAGCGGGCCGTATAGAACACGGAAGCCAGGCTGTTGAATTACTGATTGCTGATACCATTGAAAAGGCGGAAGAAATTGCCAAGCAGATCAATCATACCAATACCCGCAGAAAAGATCTCGACCAGGCAATCACAGGTGAAGCTATCCAGATTATTGAATCGGATACACTGGCAATTGCAAGGAAATCCACTGTTGTATACAGTGAGAACTGGCACAAAGGCGTTGTTGGAATTGTGGCTTCGAGATTGGTAGAAAAATTCTACAGGCCCACCATTGTGCTTACACAATCCAATGGAAAAATCACAGGTTCGGCAAGGTCGGTAAAGGATTTTGATGTGTATGAGGCAATTGAAGCCTGCAGTGAATTGCTGGAACAATTTGGGGGGCATAAGTATGCAGCAGGATTAACACTTGCTCCTGAAAATATTGTGGCCTTCAGCGAAAAATTTGAACGTATTGTAAGTTCAACCATAACAGATGAAATGCTTATTCCGGAGCTGGAAATAGATATGGAAATACAACTGGCAGAGATCACCGATAAATTTTTCCGGATACTACGCCAGTTTGCACCGCATGGCCCTGAAAATATGACTCCCATATTTGTATCACAAAATGTATTTGATACTGGCTTTGTTAAAGTGGTAGGAAATAATCATCTGAAGCTTGAGTTTTACCAAAAGGAAAATCCGGGTGTAAAATTCAATGCCATTGCCTTTGATAAAGGTCAGTATTACCAGGATTTCCGAAACCAAACTCCGGCAAAAATATGTTACCAAATCCAGGAAAACCTATTTAATGGTGTTGCCAGCATCCAATTGGTCGTAAAAGAAATCTCATTCGGCTGATTTTTTTGAAATAACAAAAAAATATACTTAACTTTACTTGATACTCTTATGTCTTGATTATCAGTGCATAACCATTAGGGTTTGAAACTGGTTAAATCCTGGTAGAAGGAGTTAATAAATTAATTGAATTTAAGTAGTTTAATAATAGCATGGCGATTAGAAATAAGATCTTTCTTTTCTTGTTCTTTGTTACACTGGGCGCCGCCAGGGCTCAGGGTGTAGCTGTTGATAGTTCTGATATCAGGGAAGCATTAGACAAGAAAAAAAATAATATGGAAATGAACGTTTCCTGCCGGGAAGTTGATGGGTATTTATTTGAGAAGGGATGTTTTCCGGTTGCAGTAGTTAAGCAATCCCAGCCGGATATGCTTGCGTTTGAATTATTCAGAGACTATTCCAAAGTAGATAAAAACCGGTATGAAGAGCGTTTAAAGGGAATGTTCCCTGCTATAACAGTAGCTACGCTCGACTTTGAAAATAATATGGCCAGCTTTGTATTTGCCGGCGATATTGAAGAAAAAACAATTCAGGAACTTGTAAAAATATTCAGCTACAATGGTTTTGTCATCAGGAATTAAAAAAATCATTTTAATACTATTCATTACACTTTTTGCTCTTGGAAAGATCAGATCACAGTGTAACACTAATACCTCTGTTTGTAGTTTAGGTACAGGCGGCCCTTATAATTTTGTTCCGGCAGGAACAACGGTAAGCACCTGCCTTAACTTTAATGGTAACATTGGTTACATCATGCTATATATTACCCAGTCGGGCAGCTTGAACATGTTGATAGATGGAAATGCTAATACCGGGTACCTGGATGTAGCTGTTTTTAATATTCCGGCAGGTCAAAGTCCATGTGTAGCTATTGAAAACGATGCTAATGAAATAAGCTGTAATTATGCTCCTCTGGGAAGTGGTTCCGTTGGATGTAGCCAGTTTGGTTCTGCTTTTGGTTGTGCAAGCTCTGTTCCCGCTCCATCTGTTACAGCAGGGCAAGTGTTAATGATAGTGGTTGATAACTGGAGTATGGCTTCAACTAATTTTACGCTTCAGCTTGCAACTACCCCGGGTAGTGCGCAAACCGGGCCACCCAGCGCGGCTATAAATCCCGTTGCTGCCGTGTGTTCTAATGCTGCACCTTTTCAGCTTACAGCTACCAACAATGGAGGAACCTGGTCTGGTCCCGGAACCTCGGCTTCTGGTATGTTTAATCCTGCAACGGCAGGCCCAGGAACACACACAATTAACTATAGTATTGGTACTGCGCCATGCAATGCTTCTTCTTCAACAACCATACAGGTATTGCCAAGCCCTACTGTTACTATTACGTCTTCAGCCACAGGAGTATGCAGCGGAGGTTCAGCCACACTTACTTCAAATGTTTCACCAGCCGGAGGTACCTACTCCTGGTTAGCAGGGGGAGCTACAACTCCCGGTATAACTGTTTCGCCTACCACGGCAACAACATATACCTGTAATTACACACAAGGAGGATGTACAACATCAGCTACTGCCAGTTTATCGGTTAATGCATTACCAACGGTGGATGCAGGTAATCCACAAACCATATGTCCCGGGCAAAGTGTAAACCTCACCGGAACTGCTTCAGTTGTACAGCCAAGTAGTCTTACTTTTAACAGCACGGGCGCTGCTACTATTCCGGATAATGGAACAGTAAATAACAATATTACAGTATCCGGCCTGCCTTATTCAACAATCACAACTACTTCCATTTCGCGTGTGTGTATTAATATTTCACATACCTGGGATAGTGACCTGGATATATTCCTGAGATGTCCGAGTGGAACTTTGCTGGAGTTAAGCACTGATAATGGAGGAACAGGAGATCATTATACAAATACTTGTTTTGTACCTGCTCCTGCAACAAATATTACAGCCGGATCACCTCCGTTTACAGGTAATTTTCTTCCTGAAGGTGCCGGTGGACTTGGAGCGCTTAGTGGCTGTACTGCAAATGGTACCTGGACGCTTGTTGTTACCGATGATGCCGCTATTATTGCAGGAACATTAAATTCATGGAATATTACCTTTGCTATTCCGGCTCCGACTTTAACATATAGCTGGGCTCCTGCAGCAGGGATGACGGGTTCTACAACACTTACGCCAACAGTATCCCCAACTGCTACAACACAGTATACCCTTACTGCAAATAACTCGGGATGTATAAAAACTGATAGTGTTACGATCAACGTAAATTCGGCCACACCCATAACTATAACTTCACCGGCTCCGATCTGCAGCGGTGCTTCTGCTACACTTACTGCAATGCCTTTGATTGCAGGAGCGGTTTACACCTGGACACCGGGTGGCACTACCGGGCAATCTATTACGGTTAGTCCTACATCAACAACGGTTTATTCGTGCTCGTATACTTTAGGAAGCTGTACAAGTTTGCCGGCTACTGGTACGGTTACAGTAATTAATGCTTCCAGTGTATCTGTAAATTCACCAAGTATCTGTGTTGGTAATAGTGCTACGCTTACTGCCACGAGTCCTGCAACAACATATACCTGGTCACCGGCTACAGGATTAAGTGCAACAACCGGAACCTCGGTAACTGCAAATCCAACAATTACAACAGTATACACCATCACAGAAACTTCTTCAGGATGTAACGGAACTACCACTGCAACCGTAACGGTAAACAACCTGCCTTCTGTTGATGCAGGTATCAATGATACAATTTGTGACGGAAGCTCAAGTACGTTAACAGCTTTTGGAGGTACTTCTTATGCCTGGTCAGCTGACCCGACATTAAGCACACTTACTGCAGCTTCAACTGTAGCAACTCCGAATGTCACAACAACTTATACTGTGACCGGAACTGATGGTAATAATTGCTCGGCTGTAGACAGTGTTACGGTTGTAGTATATCCAATTCCGGTTGCGCCAACATTTACTGTTCCCGCATTTATTTGCCCGGGAGATCCTGTAACGTTAACTGCTTCACCTATTGTTGCCGGAGCCACATGCACATGGCAACCAGGAAATCTTACGGGACAGAGCGTTGTGGTAAGTCCGACGGTAACAACAGTTTATTCCTGCACCTACGAAGTAAATGGCTGTACAAGTTCTGCTACATCGGGCACTGTTACAGTTAATAATGCGGCGGCGATAAATGTCCCATCCGTAGCTATCTGTATTGGAAATGATACAACACTTAATGCAAGTGGTGCATCTGGCTATACCTGGTCTCCATCAACAGGATTGAGTGCAACAACCGGTGCTTCGGTAACCGCAAATCCAACAATTACAACAGTTTATACAATTACTGAAACTACTTCGGGATGTAATGGAACAACTACTGCAACTGTAACAGTAAACGCTCTACCGCCAGTTGATGCCGGTGTTAA